>JARBTX010000092.1 GCA_029239975.1 Anaerocolumna sp. | reverse complement strand
TCCTAAAAGTAATACTATTTTTGTTATTGAGACTAAAAATTGGGGTGGAGTTATTACAGGAAAAAATTATGATAACAATTGGAAGCAAGAACTCGATGGAGAAGAACATTGGTTTTATAATACAATAAAACAGAATAATGCACACTGCAATGCTCTAAGCAGGAAATATCCAAATTACAATATTAAAAGTTTGATTGTATTTGTTAATAGAAATAGTATTGTTAATAACAAATCACCAGAAGTTATTAAACTTAATCGGCTAATTGATTACATTAAAAATAAGAATATCTAAAAAAGACTACATCATTTATAAGGTGTTGTAATCTGTCTTTTTTAGTTATATTAATATATTCTTCACTTATTCTTCTCAAAAATTTACCCCGAATATTACTGTCTTCAATAATAAAAATTAATATTTCTATTAATTATTCTATCAATTTTCAAATACATGAAAAACAGCTTATTTTAAAGACTTTTTACTATAGTGCGAATATGGTTGATTTATCTTTTGTTCACCTTATTCACTTTATAAATATGTAACTATTTTTATTTTTTAGGTTTTCTAGACAATCTCCATATAATAAATTCAATAATAAATAATTGAAAAAAATAAAAGAATGTTCCAGCACCTTCACCTAATAAAAATAAAATCACTTTATCTAAAAATGTACTTGCTTCAATTACAACAATTATCAACCATAATATTGCACCTACAACATAGTAAATAAAGTTACTTTCACCCTTTGGGTCGGGGTCGTGATCTGGTATATTGATATTTCCATGGCTTCCATCATCGCCATGATATTCATAATTTGGCATAAACATCCTCCTAGTATTTTTCTTAATTTTGATCAAATATACAATTTAATGTTAATTACTTAAGAAATTATCGTATATTTATTTTTCAAAAAAATATACGATTTTTTTTTTTAATGTATAACTCAGTTACTCCTTCTTCCTCGTTATGATATTTAAACTATAAGTACTTTCAGGCAAAGAGTACATGGTAATATTAATATATGAATCCACGTGTTTTAATAATTATATATATTTATTTTAATAATATAATAGAATTGGCAACAATAATTTTTAGCTGGTAATTTATTACAATATTGTTTAAACATTATAAAAAGGACACTAATTAATAAATATAATGTCCCTAACATAACATATTTTATGACCTACTTTTTGACCTACTTTTCGACCTACTTTATCTCAATTTTCAACCACTTTAAACGGTTTGAAACGACTTATCGAGAATATAAAAATAAAATCCTAAAGCGTACAACCCTAGATTTTACTAGGATTATCAACGTTTTAGGATTTATTCCACTACATCGTATTTTAACAGCTCGTAGGGGAATCGAACCCCTGTTTCCGCCTTGAGAGGGCGGCGTCTTGGCCGCTTGACCAACGAGCCTCACAACGTAGATTATTATATAACTTTTTATCCTGAAATGCAAGTATTATTTTTAAAATCCTATAAAATTTTTCAAAATGTTCAATTAATTTACTCAATTGGTAAAATTAGGACCTTTTCTAATTTATTTAACATGTACAAAAAATATAGAACAAAAGTAATCAAAAATACCCTTTGAATAATTACGTCATAACATTAATCCACTGCTTGATTCTTATTTAATATTCAATTAGACTTATACCATCACACTTTGATTTCATTCAACGTATAGGTGAAAAATTTCAAATTCTGAGTTATAGGTATCTACTCCAATCCATGATAGAATGAAAAAAAAGATAACGGGGGAATTCATATGGCAAACATAAATCTTAAAATTGCAACTTTAAGAAAACGAAAAGGAATTAGTCAGCAAGAACTAGCTGACAAGCTAGGAGTTACGTTTCAATCTGTTAGCAAATGGGAAACAGGCATTAACATGCCTGATATTGCTCTTCTACCATCATTATCTGAATATTTTCACGTAACGGTTGATGAACTTTTAGGATTAAAACCTTTGCAAGCAATAGAATACATACCATCCGAGACCGATAATAGAGATTATTGGAATGACAAGTCAAATACGCTCTATAAAAACAGAAAGTATTTTTGGAACAACGATTATCTAGAATTTTTAGTTAAGAGTGTTTGGAAACTTAATGGTCCCGTGGATATCATTGAATTTCGTTGTGGAAATGGATATTTAGGAAATCAACTATTAAATATCTTACCAGAGGGTAGTACTTATACAGGAATTGATAATGAATATTTTGTAAACGAAGCAGAACAATACTTCAAGACCACAAACCAAAAAGCTAATTTTGTAATTTCAGATATTTATACCTATACATCTTCTAAAAAGTATGATATCGTGATCAGCCAGGTTGCATTGAGACATATAAATAAACCATTACAAGTATTATCAAACATGATAGATACAGTAAAAAAAGATGGCCTTGTGATTTGCATTGATGTAAATAGAGAATTTGAACAGGATGGGTTATACATAGATGATATAGATTATAATTACTTATGTACTTCGTTTGATTATCACAAACTGTGGATAAAAGAACTCGAAAATCAAGGAAGAGATTATGCAATTGGCATGAGATTACCATTTTATATGGGACAATTAGGCTTACATGATATCGATGTTCGTATGAACGACAAAGTGTTTTATGTTAGTCCAGAAATGCACGATTATCAGGAAAAGCTTAAAGACTTTATTACTATTAATGAATTTGACTCTATAAACACTGAGACAAAAAATGAATCTATAACCGATTACTTAATGAACCGCGGACTGGATAGAATTGAAGCAGAATCCTTTATAAAACGTCGCGATACATTAGCAAATTACTTTAAGGATATTGAAAAAGAAAAGAACTTTCTTAAAGTACAAGGACTATTAATCACATATGGATGGAAATAATGATTATCTAGAAAGATTCGGGTGTCAAAAGTCCATTTTAAAATTCATATACGTCAATTTGCACAATTTAACTCTCGATGCGTGATGTAAATAAAAAATAATTCGCAACACGTTCTCGCCCCAATGAAGTTCATAATGGTACATAAGACCCTAAAATACAGGGTCTAAGTACCAACGACTTCATGACAGTTGCTAATTCACATTTTATTTACATCACGCTTGGCCAAGTGCGTATATGTGCAACTTGACGAAGACAAGTTTATAGAAGCGCTTTTGACATCCAAATCCTAAAAATTATACATTACTTAAGGCTCAATCATAACATATCGTTAATATTTCATAATATTTAAGCAGGGTTTACTACTCTGCTTAAATTATTGATTAAATTATCCCACCATTATACTTTAATTGCGCAAAAGTCATTATAATTAAACCACTAATAAAGCTAATTCCAAAGAATATCCATCCATACATCGAATTTGTTATATAATCAACTGCACCTGTTAATATCATTCCGGTTCCCATAACAATACATGCCTTGCCCATTTTTTCTGTATATGGTTTCTTGTCCTTTTCAATCACTTTAGAATAATGATAATGATGTATTAGAGTTATCCGCTCTTTTTTCCAGATAAGCCACCCCATATAATTAAACATCAACCCTATTAGTAACAGAAATATTAGTTCAAACATATATTCTCTCCAATCTATCTATCGATTAATTATACTTCTTTATTCTAGTTATTATTATATTATTTCTGATTTATTATCGTGATAAATTTCTTTTTACATAATGTTTCGCAGTATATTAAGCCTACTATGATATGAATAATTAAGCAAAGCACAGATAGAAACCAGTATTCCTGTAAGTATATGATAATTAATATCGGTGGTATAATGAAAATACTTTGAATAAATCCATATACATTAGAAGCCTGGCTACCTAAAACTGGATAGTGATAAAAACCAGGAGTATTAAGAATTCCATGCCCACTCCCCTTTGAGCTTATTTAGCAAAAATAAAATAATACCCACTAATAATGCTTGAAATGTACCATCTATTAAAATTTAAACCCTATACTTAATATAATCATATTATTATAAACCAATCTAATTTTCAATATATTCTTCCACATAATTCCATTACTAATTAAAAATTCTATTAAATGTCTACATACAATTACTAACCCTATATTATTAAATACCAATTTCAGCTTTGCTCAAAACCTTAAAATAAATAGCCGAATGCATATGGTTTATTTTAAGTGAATCAGAAGAAACCGGCATTCGTTCTTATATTTCAATCATTGCTTTTATCTATGAAAAATGGACTGTTTGAGCCTTAAGGTGAGTTTCCATTTTTCATAGATGTTTTAAGCAATGATTGAAGTATTAGAACGACCCGGTTTCTTCTCTCATCTGAAAATGAACCATATGCATCCGACTATTTTTCATAACCTAGTTGCATAGCGTACGTTTGCCAATAATCTAACTTATTCCTATTATCCTACTGTAAGAAATCCATTAATGAAATCTGATTGGATATCGGCATATCTTCCAATAACCCTAAGTCTGCCATTAAGTCCACTACTGTAGAACTCACCTTACAGCGACTTCTAAAATCATCTCTTGATAAGAATTTACCATCTTTTACAGCTTCTACAACACCATCTGCGGCTTTATCTCCTAGACCATCAATTGTACTTAAAGATGGCATCAACTTTCCATCAATAATCTGAAAATGATGTGCTTTGGCAGTGTATATATCGATTGGTAAGAATTCGAATCCTCTTGCATACATTTCTTGAACAATTTTCATGTCTTTAAGAACATCTTGTTCTTTTTTTGATAACTCATTACTTCTTCTCTTATAATCAGCAATGTAACGTTCCAAGCGTTCTTTTCCAAGGCACATTAATTCATAGTTAAATGCAGAAGCACGAATACTAAAATAAGCTGCATAATAAGCAAGTGGATAAAATACTTTAAAGTATGCAATGCGGAATGCCATCATAACGTAAGCTGCTGCATGTGCTTTTGGGAACATATATTTAATTCTCTTGCAAGACCAGATGTACCAATCAGGCACACCACTTGCTAACATCGCCTCTTCCATTTCAGGAGTAAGCCCTTTACCTTTACGTACACTCTCCATTATCTTAAAGGAATGACCACTGTCAACACCCATATAAATTAAGTAAGTCATGATATCATCACGAGTACAGATTGCAGTAGAAAGAGTACATTTGCCTTCTGCAATTAAGGTCTGTGCATTATTTAACCAAACGTCCGTACCATGGGATAATCCAGATATACGTACTAAGTCTGAGAAATTCTTTGGTCTTGTATCACGAAGCATCTGCATAACGAAGTCTGTACCAAACTCGGGTATACCAAGACAACCCAAATCACATCCACCTAATTCTTCAGGTTTAAGCCCTAATGCACTTAAATTATCAAATAAAGACAATACCTGTTGATCATCTAATCGGATTGTTTTGGCATCAATTCCAGTTAGATCTTCTAACATACGAATCATGGTAGGATCGTCGTGTCCTAGAATATCTAATTTTAAAAGATTGTGGTCAATGGAGTGATAATCAAAATGTGTTGTAATTGTTTTCGTTGTCATATCATTGGCAGGTCTTTGAACTGGAGTGAAAGAATATATTTCTTCTCCATGTGGCAAAACGATAATACCACCAGGATGCTGACCAGTGGTTCTTCTAACACCTACGCAACCTGCTGCTATACGTTCAATTTCAGCCCTTCTTCTATGTTGGCCTCGTTCTTCGTAGTACTTAAGTACATAACCATACGCTGTTTTATCAGCAAGAGTACCAATGGTACCAGCTCTAAAGGTATAACCTTCACCAAAGATTACTTCTGTATAATCATGGGCCTTACTCTGATATTCACCAGAGAAATTAAGGTCAATATCTGGTTCCTTATCACCATTAAATCCCAAGAAGGTTTCAAATGGAATATCATGGCCGTCTTTGCTAAGTGGCTTTCCACAAACGGGACAATCTTTATCTGGCATATCACATCCTGAACTACCTGAAAACTTCCTTACTTCTTCCGATTCAAAATCAGAATAAAAACAATTAGTACAATAATAGTGAGCTGCTAATGGATTAACTTCTGTAATACCAGACATAGTAGCTACAAAGGAAGAACCTACCGAACCTCTTGAACCAACCAAATATCCATCTTCATTGGATTTCCAAACTAATTTTTGAGCGATGATATACATAACGGCGAATCCATTGGTAATAATGGAACGTAATTCATGCTCTAAACGCTCTTCTACCTGTTTTGGTAAGTTTGGTCCATACATAGAATGTGCCTTATCATAACAAATTTCACGTAATGTAACATCGGAATTCTCAATAACAGGTGGGCATTTATCTGGTCGAACTGGAGATATCTTTTCAATCATATCAGCAATCTTATTGGTATTTGTAATAACTACCTCAACTGCTTTATCCTTACCCAGATACGTAAATTCATTTAGCATCTCTTCTGTTGTTCTAAAATATAATGGTGCTTGATCATCGGCATCTTTAAAGCCTTTACCAGCCATAATGATACGACGATAGATTTCATCTTCTGGATCCATGAAATGAACGTCACAGGTCGCAACAACGGGTTTATTGAATTCTTCACCTAAATTTACGATTCTACGATTAATATCCATTAATTCATCTTTGGAATTGATATTAATTTTATCACTTCGAATCATAAAATCATTATTTCCCAGTGGTTGAATTTCTAGGTAATCATAGAAGTTAACTAATCTTTGTATTTCTTCTGGTGGTTGTTCACGAAGAATAGCTTGGTATAACTCACCAGCTTCGCAAGCAGAACCAATTAATAACCCTTCACGATTCTCAAGGAATAAACTTTTTGGTATTCTAGGTCTTTTATTATAGTATTCTATATGTGAGAGCGAAATTAATTTATATAAATTTACACGTCCAATATCATTTTGGGCTAAAATAATTGCATGATATGTAGGAAGTTTCTTAATTGCATCTGGCGATAATTTTCCTAAGGAATTAATCTCATCGATACAAGTAATCTCTCTATCCTTTAACATTTCTACGAATTTTACAAAAATCTCAGCAGTTGCTCCAGCATCATCTACTGCACGGTGATGATTTTCTAGTGATATACCTAGAGCCTTTGCAACAATATTTAGTTTATAACGGCTTAGATCAGGAAGAAGAATTCTTGCTAAACCAACGGTATCTATCACAGTATAGTCTATGTCAATTCCTAATTCTTCCGACTTTTTGTTTATAAAACTAACGTCAAAGGAAGCATTATGAGCAACTAAAGCACATTGATCACAAAATTCAAGAAACTGCGGTAGAATTACATCAATGGTTGGATATTCCATAACCATCTCATCCTTAATACCAGTTAACTCTTCAATTTCAAAAGGAATTGGTATCTCTGGATTGATAAAGGAACTAAATTTATCAACAATTACACCACCAACAACCTTAACTGCACCAATTTCAATAATCTTATCTTTTACTGGTCCAAAACCTGTTGTCTCTATATCAAAAACTACATAAGAATCATCAAGTTTCTGTCCTTTTTCGTTGACTACTACTTCTTTTAAATCATCTACAAGATAGGCTTCTACACCATAGATAACCTTAAATTCTTTTAATCGATCCCATTCTGATTCTGGATAATCTTTTTTACTTAATGCATGATTGGCTTCTGGGAAGGATTGAACAACACCATGGTCTGTAATCGCAATCGCCTTGTGACCCCAACCAAATGCTCTTTTGACTAAATCCTTTACATCCACAACCGCATCCATGTCACTCATCATGGTATGAGCATGAAGTTCCACACGTTTTACTGGACTATTATCTGGTTTGGTTGTTGTAAATTTAGGTATTGTCTTTATACCAACAATAGAACCAATTGTAACTTCATGGTCGTATTTATCCATTAACGCCATACCTTTTAATTTAATAAACTGGCCTTTTTTTAATACAGCAATTACATCCCCAGCTTCTTCTGTTTTGATAAATATTTTACCTTGAATCGAGTCTGTAAAATCTGTCATAGTAAAGATGATTATAGTCTTTTCATTACGAAGTTCTCTTGCTTCCACACTTATAATCTTACCACGAATGACAACTTCACCAATTTCATCCTGTACATCAGCTATTGGTACTGCTTCTCCTTCAAATCCTTTTCCATAGATAGTATCTGGATCGTTAATTACTTTTTTATAACTATATTTATTTTTATCAAATGGTTGCTTTTTCGCTTTATCATCAAATGATTCTTGTTTCGGGTTATTTGCTTTTGTAACCGTGTTCTCTTTTGATGAAGCTACTTCGGCTGAACCTTCTTGATTTGTCTTTAATTCCTGTGCATAAGCTGCTGCAGCTAAATCATCCGCATTTGCTAGTTCTGCATTAAAGGTAGAAGTTCCACTTTTCGCAGAATTTCTATTAATAAATTCATATTCATTACCTTCTGTTTCTTCCTTAATCTCTGGTTCATAATACTCAAATAATACTCGAACATCAAAATGAAATCTGTCGTGATACATATCTGTTAAATATTTTGCGATATTGACAGACATCTTTTTTACAAGAAAATTCTCTTCACAACGAAATATCATTGTATTTTCTTCAAATCTAATCTCAGATAATTCAAAGACATTGTATTCTAATATACTTCGTTCTCGAAATTCTTCTAATATGCTATCTCGGTATATGTTAAATAATTTCTCAGGTGTATATTGTGCTGATAATATGTAGTTCTCACATAATACAACCCGATTTGGTGCAGAAGAAAAAAGCTGCTTCTGCAGCTGATTTTCCATTTTCTTTATTATCTGTCTATGAATCAAGCGATTACTTTGCATGTATATACGTAATTCTGCTTTTGATTTCGATACACAAACCTTTTCCACGTTTACGTCTTTAAAAAGGTTTTCTATATCTTTTGGTAAGTTGGATAGTCCATCAAATACTTCAAAAAAAAGCATTCCCATAACCCATGCCTCATTTCTAATTAATTAGCGTTTGCCTGCATCTTTAGTAGTTCTTCTCGAAGTGCTGATAAGAGTTCATTTTCTGGTACTTTACGAATTATTTCACCTTTTTTAATTAGAATGCCTTCTCCATGGCCACCAGCTATACCTATGTCAGCTTCTTTCGCTTCTCCAGGTCCATTCACTGCACATCCCATAACAGCTACCTTAATGTCTAGATTAATGTCTTGTATCATATTTTCAACGTCACCGGCAAGTTTAATTAAATCAATTCGGGTTCTACCACAAGTCGGACAAGATACTAATTCTACGCCACCTTTACGTAATCCTAATGTTTTTAGAATTAGTTTTGCAGATTTAATTTCTTCCACTGGATTACCTGTAAGTGATACACGTATCGTGTCACCAATTCCTTGATATAACATAATTCCAAGACCTACGGATGACTTGATATTACCTGATATAATTGTACCAGATTCCGTAATACCTACATGTAGTGGATAATTGGTTTGTTTTGATATTAATTCGTGCGCTTTAATACACATTAACACATCGGAAGATTTGATACTTATTACAAGATTATCATATTCTAACTCTTCTATGATACGAACTTTATCCAATGCACTTTCTACAATGCCTTCAGCTGTTACTCCATTGTATTTCGCTACTAATTCCTTCTCAAGAGATCCACTATTAACCCCAACACGAATAGGAATGTTTCTCTCTTTCGCCACTTCTACTACAGCTTTTACTTTATCAATACTACCAATATTACCTGGATTGATACGAATTTTATCCGCACCATTTTCCATAGCAGCAATTGCCAATCGATAATCAAAATGAATATCTGCAACTAATGGAATATGGATTTGTTTTTTTATCTCGCGAAATGCTTCGGCGGCTTCCATAGTAGGTACTGCACATCTTATAATGTCACATCCTGCTGCTTCTAACTCAAGTATTTGAGCTACCGTAGCGTTTACATCTTCTGTTCTTGTATTTGTCATGGATTGTATGAGAATTGGATTCCCACCACCAATCACTTTATTTCCTATTTGAATTACCTTTGTATTCTCTCTCATAATAATCCTCCATTCTGCTAAAGAACCAAATTTCTAGCGTCAGCACAATCTCCACAATTAAAATATAAATAATTCAATTATGTAAATTATTCATTATAGCTCACTTTATTTAAAGGCTACTAAGATTTCATTATATAATTAAAATTATTTTGCTTTTAAATTACTAATATACATTTCTATATTTTATATTGAATTTCAATTACTTTCAATAAATAATCAATTAAATTTATTGGTAATTTTCCGATGCAATATTTATTACTACATAATAAACAACATCGCTTTCGTTTTTACCATGATTTTAAAGTTATTTAAATTAGATCTATTCTATGATCTTATATTGATTTTTTAATTTCTATCTTTTCCATGAACTTAATTTATTATTTAATTTGTCGAATTCCAAGACCTTAAATTGTTTTTAGTTTTCTATCTATACCATGAGCTTACATTGTTATATAATTTTAAGTTATCCATGATCTTAAATTGTTATTTTTATTTTTACCTATTCTATATTACCGTAAACAATATAAGAAAACAATAGAATTCGAGTGCCAAAATTCAAAGTAGTTCATAAATAGGGTAACTATTTCATAGATCAACTTTGTGTTTCGACACTCGAATTTTATATTAAAATTTATTGAAATAATCTACTAATATCATTAAACATAACGAATACCATTAAAATCATTAAAGCTACAAGCCCTATCATATGAACAAGACCTTCTTTTGTTTGATCTACTGGTTTTCCACGGAATACTTCTAACAACAAGAACACCAATCGACCACCGTCTAATGCTGGTATTGGAAGTAAGTTCATAACACCTAAATTAGCACTTAATAAAATACTAATATAAGCTAAGTTTAATAAAACAGTTAACAATCCTTCGCTTCTACTTGCCTGATAAGTATCACCAATGATATTTACAATACCAACAGGGCCTGCGATTTCGTCTTTACTAACTTTACCACCAATTAATTGTCCTAAGCTTTCAATTGTAGTTACAATCCAATACTTTACTTCTACCGCACTGTATTTTAGAACTCCTAATACATTTGTTTTCTCTCTTGCTAGATTAATAGTCGTACCAATACTATATGCTTCACTAATCAAAGAAGGAGAAACATCAATTGTATTTTCAACACCATTTCTAGAATAAGTAATAGCTACTGGTTTATCTGATATTGGGTTTGCTTGAAAATACTGACTTAATTCTTTGTCACCAGCTATTGGTGTGCCATCAATTTTTACAATTACGTCGCCAACTTGAATGCCAGCTTTTACCATTGGCATATCTTCATACAATTCAGAAACTGTTGCAGGGGTTGCCTCTCCCTGATAACGAAATCCTAACATATATACTTTATCTAATACTGGTGTTAATTCAACCTTATTTTTTTTACCATCACGAAGATAGGTTACAGATACATCTGCTTTTGTTAACGGATTCATTTGTAAATAAGTATCAGCTTCTCGGCCTATGTCAATATGTTTACCATCAAAGTCAGTAATAACGTCACCAACCTTAATTCCTGCTAAATCTGCAGGAGAATCTTTTGCAACATTTACGATTGTTGCAGGGTCATATCCTGCAATTCCAATAATAAACATAGCTAATAAAAATGCTAAAACAAAGTTAAAAATTGGTCCAGCTAATACAACTGAAATTCTAGCCCATACACCCTTTTTACTGAATGCTCTTGCATCTTCAACTAATTCATCTTCACCCATCATAATACAAGATCCACCAATAGGAAGTAACTTCCATGAATACTTTGTTGTATCCTTCCATTCTGCTGTGGTATCAAAATCGTGTTGAGATAAGAAAAATCTTGGTCGATAACCTTTTTCCGTCTTTACAAAGGTAATAATTCTAGGTCCCATACCAATTGAAAATTCTGTTACAAATATTCCATTCTTCTTTGCAAGAAGAAAATGTCCTAATTCATGTATAACAATAATTATACTAAATATTAATATCGCAATAATAATATTCATCCTTACCTCCTAAAATTAGTAAATCAAAATCTCGTAATACGAAAATAATTGATTTATATTATTTATTTAAAATGCTTTTTATAAAATCATATGTCTCAGTTTCAATATTAAGAATTTCTGATACAGAAGGATTTTGTACTATTTTATGTTGATTCATCGCCATTTCGATTAATTCCGTTATTTGAAGATATGAAATTTTTCTATTTAAAAACATAGATACTGCTAATTCATTGGCTGCATTATATACCGTAGGCATACTATGCCCAATTCTTGCAACTTGATATGCAAGCTTTAAACCTGTAAATGTATCCATATCTGGCTTTTCAAATGTAATTTTACCTAATTCAAAAAAGTCAACTCTTGCACCTGGTAGATTTCTTCTTTCCGGATAGTATAAAGCGTATTGTATTGGAAGTTTCATGTCTGGTGTACCCATTTGGGCTATGATACCACCATCTTGGAATTCTACTGCTGAATGTATTACACTTTGTGGTTGCACTACTACTTGTATCTTATCTAGTTCTACATCAAATAACCATTTTGCTTCTATTACTTCTAGTCCTTTATTAACAAGAGTAGAAGAATCGATCGTAATTTTTTGACCCATAGACCAATTTGGATGCTTTAGTGCATCTTCAACTTTTATGTTTAATAAGTCTTCTCTTTTTTTACCACGGAATGGCCCACCTGATGCAGTTAAAATAATTCTACTGATTTCATTTCCCTTTTCACCGTTAATCGCTTGGAAAATTGCAGAATGTTCACTATCCACTGGTAGTAAATTCACATGATGCTCTTTTAACAAAGGCATAATGATATGTCCTGCCGTTACAAGAGTTTCTTTGTTCGCAAGTGCGATATCTTTTCCAGCCTTAATAGCTTCAATGGTAGGTCTGATTCCGATCATACCAACAATAGCAGTTACTACTATTTGTGCTTTTGGTTCAGTTGCACATTCAATTAATCCATCCATACCTGTAACTATTATTACATTTAGATCTTTCACATTTAATGATAGTTCTTTTGCTTTTTCATTATCCCATACACAAACAATGTTTGGTCTAAATTCTCTAATCTGTTCTTCTAATAATTTTATATTACTTCCAGCAGCTAAGGCTGTTACAGTTATGTCTTTATTATTTCTTACAACTTCAAGTGTTTGAGTACCAACAGAACCTGTTGACCCAAGGATTGAGATGTATTTCATATAAAACCTCCAAGCTGCCTAACTACACAAATCAAGGCATCAGTACAAATTTATTTATAAAACATTAGCTAATGCATAAACAATTGGGGCTACAAATATGATACTGTCAAAACGGTCTAATACTCCGCCATGTCCTGGTATTAATTTTCCGTAATCTTTAATTTCATAATTTCTCTTAATAGCAGATGCAGCTAAATCACCTAATTGAGAAATAAAACTAGAAACACCACAAATAATTGCATACGCTAATTGTGGATTTTGAACACCAACAATCTGGTTTTTAAATACGGTTGCAAATATAAAGCCTAATAAAGCCGCTCCAACAAAACCACCTATATAACCTTCTAATGATTTTTTCGGACTTAACCTTGGCAATATTTTATGCTTTCCTATTGTTACTCCTACACAGTAAGCACATGTATCAGAACCCCAAGCCCCAATCATGATTAACCAAACTAGTAAAGCTCCGTCATCTAACATTCTAACTTTATAAACATAACTTAACATGATTGCAACATAAAATAATCCGAATAAAACGATTGATACTTGTTCAATACGATACTTAGGATATGAAAATACATAGATAATCATTAAAAGTAATAAGAAACTTATGAATAAGAACATATTATTTTGTTCATAATGGTAAATGATTAAAAAATCAAATGCAATACATGCTAAATATCCCAAGGCTCCTAAAAGTGTTTTGTTTATATGAAAAATACGATATAACTCCATCACTCCAATAAGAGATATAGTTAATATAGCTGCAAATAAAACGTTTCCACCTAATAACAATGCAGTAATAGCTATAGCCATAATTATAACTGAACTACGAAACCTAACCCAAAACATGTCCTTCCCTCCTATTATACCCCACCAAATCTTCTACTTCTACTATTATAGTATTGGACTGCTTTTAATAAATCATCCTTAGTAAAATCTGGCCATAATGTATCTATAAAATAAAATTCTGTATATGCTAAT
The DNA here is from genome assembly GCA_029239975.1 of Anaerocolumna sp. GTDB lineage: Bacteria > Bacillota > Clostridia > Lachnospirales > Lachnospiraceae > Anaerocolumna. The sequence goes on along the minus strand of JARBTX010000092.1, from coordinate 4,300 downwards.
TGCCATAGCATAAAATTAGATACTCTCTGTTCTCCACTAGTTCTAATAAGTAAGTCAGGGTCAGGAATATCTTTTGTATCCAAATAATTGTTAAATAATTTCTCATCTATATCATCTAAACTTATCTTATTTGCTTGTAAATCGCCAGCTATCTGTTTGATTCCGCGAATCATTTCGTCTCTGCTTCCATAATTTAGTGCAACTTGAAAGTTTAGTCCTGTATTCTCTGCCGATGCTTTTTCTAATTCTTCTATACTTTCTCTAATATCATCACTTAACTTTGATCTATCACCTAAAATACGAACTCTCATATTATTTTTGTTACTAGTTCTCACACAATCTTTCATGTAATTACGAAGTAATTTCATTAGTGCATCAACTTCTTCTTTGGGCCTAGTCCAATTTTCTGTTGAGAATGCATAGACCGTAAGATATTTAATCCCCATGTGATAAGCTTCTTCACATATTTTCTCTACTGTCTTACTGCCTTGTACATGACCATAATTACGCGGCATCATTCTCTTTTTTGCCCAACGACCATTACCATCTAAAATAATGGCTACATGCTGTGGTATCTTCATACCATCAAGATTCATACTATCTCCCATGGAGACCTCCAAATAATTTTCATGATTAAACAGGACGTATTTTGACTTGTAGGCAAAACACGTCCTGATTCGTTATAAGACCTTATACAGTAAGGACTTCCTTTGATTTATCATCGGTTATTTTTTCGATATCTGTAATAAACTTATCAGTAATTTTTTGTATGCTATCTTCTAAACCTTTTAATTCGTCTTCAGATATTTCATTACCTTTGTTCATCTTTTTAAATGCATCATTGGCATCTCTACGTATATTACGAATAGCTACTTTTGCATTTTCAGCTTTCTTTTTAACATCCTTAACTAAATCTTTTCTTCTTTCTTCTGTCAATTCAGGGAATACCAAACGAATTACTTTACCATCGTTACTTGGAGTTAATCCTAAATCAGATGCTAAAATTGCTTTTTCAATATCTTTGATTAATTTACTTTCCCATGGTTGGATCTGGATAATTCTAGGTTCTGGAACTGACACATTCGCAACTTGTTGAAGAGAAGATGGTGTTCCGTAATAATCAACCTTCAATTTGTCCAATAAATGCGGATTTGCTCTTCCGGCGCGAATAGATGCAAACTCCTCTTTTAAATTATCTAATGTTTTTAACATTTTGCTTTCGTATTGTTGAACTCTTGAATCCATATTTTCTCCTCCAATATTTATATTTTGGCTTATCTAAAGCACTTTAAAACTTTTTCTAAACGGTTACTCTAGTACCGTTACTTTCTCCACGGACAGCTTTTACGATACTATTTTCTTCTTCGAGAGCAAATACCAACATTGGCATCTTGTTCTCCATACTGAGTACAGTAGCTGATAAATCAACTACAGCTAATTTTAAATCCAAAGCTTCTTGTAAACTAATCTCATCGTACTTTTTCGCATTTGGATTCTTTTTTGGATCGCTATCATATACACCATCGACAGCCTTTGCCATAAGTATAATATCCGCATCTAATTCAACAGCTCGTAATACAACACCTGTGTCTGTTGAAAAATATGGATGACCAGTACCACCTGCTAAAAATACAACGATTCCCTTTTTAAAATACTTATTCGCTCTATCTTTAGAGAATAATTTTGTCATGCTACCACATTCAAATGGTGTTAGAATCTGTGTATCCATCCCTACATAACGGAAAATTTCAGATACATAGATACAATTCATAACAGTGGCTAACATACCGATCTGATCTGCTTTTGTTCGATCAATGGTCTCACTGGTTCTTCCTCTCCAGAAATTACCACCACCGATTACTACGCCAACTTCTACTCCATCATCTATGAGCTGCTTAACTTGCTTTGCAACTGCGATACAGGTAGCTTCGTCAAATCCGGTTTTTTTATCACCCGCGAGAGCCTCTCCGCTTAGTTTCAGTAAGACTCTTTTATACTTACTCATTCTCTTTTCCTCCAACTATTCAAATATTTTATCAATGTCTACGGATGCATAGGACAGAGAGCAAAAACCTTCGATAATAGCGCCATTATTTATCTGAATAGACTGAGCTTTTATGTTACCTTTGATAACTGCTGTTGAATCTATAACAATAGGTCCGTTAATGTCTATATTACCTTTAATTGCTCCTGCAATTACACCGGATGTAGCTGTTACATCTCCTATTACAATCGCACCAAATCCTATTTTAACATTACCTTCACTATTTATGCAACCTAATAAACGTTTTGAAGTAACATAAACTTCAGAAGCAATACAATTACCAGTGATAGATCCAAGGATAGATAATTTACCTAGACATTCCACATCACCTTTAATTGTACCCATTACTTCTAAGGAACCTTCTGAACTAATATTACCATTAATTACGGTACCTTGTGTAATTACTGTTACTTCATCTTTATCACTTGGTGTAGAAGAATTTGGTTTTGGGTCATTTTTTTCTTCTTCATTTTTTTCCTTTTCTTCTGATGTCTCAGCCAGTTTAGCTTCAATACTCTCTTCTCCAGTTAAGATAGCATCTAAAATTTCCATATCTACATTATCATATGTTTCAGCTGCTTCTTCTGCTGCTTCTAAATTTTTTGATTCAGCACTCTCTAGCGTATTATTAAGAGTATTAACAGTTTCATTCTCATCTAATACTTCATTTGGTAATAGTTCATTCACTGCCTGAGTTATATCATCCTTGAAGTCTTTAAAAAAACCCATATTTCTTCCTCCTATGTAAATTGCATTAGAATTTATTTTTTTTGTTCAATAGAACTAACTTTTACTTGTTGAATAGGGGTTACGTTGTCTTGTAATGGTAATATTTCGATATCTTGGGTAGTTAAATTATCCAGTATTAATTTTAGTGATTTCACTGTATTTTCCTTCGAATCTGTATCATGCATTAACACAATGGATCTGTCATGTGCTTTTATGCCACTAAGTACATTATCACACAATTCTTCTGGTGAATAAGATTTTCCAGTAGCATCTCCATTATCAACATTCCAATCATAATAAATTACAGATTTCTCACATAAATATTTAATAAATACAGATATATCCATATTACTTACAGAATTGCTACTTCCTCCAGGGAATCGATAAAGATTAGGAAAGTATCCAGTAGTATCATATAACAGATTCTGTAGTTTTGTAAAGTCTTTCTCAAAATCTTCCAAAGAATTATAAATTGTTTTATAATTGTGAGAATAGGAATGCATACCTAGTGTATGACCTTCCGCGACAATTCTTTTATACATTTTTTTAGATTGTTTATCCGTTTTGCCAATGACAAAAAATGTAGCCTTTACATTATATTCGTTTAAAATATCAAGTATATCATCCGTAAACTTACTTGGCCCATCATCAAAAGTAAGATAAACTTCTTTTACATCCTTTTTTTTATCAGCGGATGAACTTTTTTTCGTTGATTCATCTGATGAAGTTGTTACGTCTACTTTTTTAGATGTATTGCTTTTCGATTTGTCTTTACTTGATTTATCTTTACTGGTTTTATCTTTACTAGTTTTATCTTTATTATTTTTATCTTTACTTACTTTATCCGTATTCAATTTATCGTTAGTAGCTATTACATTTTCGTTATCTTTATTTTCGGTCTTGTTATCACTTTTTTGTGATTGCTTATCAGTTGATAACTTTGTAATAGTAGTATTAGATGCAGTTAATAAAGTACCTTGGTTTTGTGCTTTAATTAATTTTTTTAACCTTATATCATATGTAGGTATTTCCTTGGTTTCTAATTGATATTGATAAGGTGAAACTTTACCATATAAAAATAGAAATTCTTGTCTTTTTTTTATTTTATTGAATACATTCAATCTATCGTCAATATTATACTCGGAATTACCTATTTCTTCAAGTATAGAATCATATTTCCTGGTTGCTGCATATGCAATATGATCATTATGCTTACTTTTCATAGTATTGTAAGTTATACCATACTGCTCTATCATTAAAAGATCGACTTGTTTTTGTATAGAACTTAATTTTACGAACATAACAATACAAAGAAAAGTGGGTAAAATTAATAAAACTAACACAACGATTACTAATAGTTTTTTTATTTTCTTAACACGTTTTTTTCTTGCTTCTATAGATACTGGATTGGCGTTTGAATTCTCTTTATCCAATTTATTATCTCCTTTTTTAGCAGACTTCGTCTTATTTTAACACATTTCGATATAAAATAACATAATATTCAAATACATGCATGCAAGGACTTTA
>JARBTX010000091.1 GCA_029239975.1 Anaerocolumna sp. | reverse complement strand
GTAGTTGTAGCATTCTGGGTTAAAGTATGGCCACAAGTACTCGTTGTTTCAAATACATATTCATCAGTTACATAACAATTACTCGAATGGGTATGAGTTGCTAAAAGTTGAATGTTATTGTTTGAAGTACTTAAGTTTTTCAATGAAAGATTATGAATTCTTAATTGTTCCTCAGCTTTCTTTTCATTATCTTTCTTTTCATTAGCTTTATTTTCATTCACTTTCTTAACTTCACTTGCATATGAAAAGCTAGTTTTCATTAATTTACTGTTTATTGAAGGCCCATTAATGTTATTTATATCAACCGCTTGTTTCGGTTTGCTATGTATAATTTCAACATCGTATAGTTGCTTTGAGTCATCTAGCTTATATAGGAAATTATTGTACATATCCATTGTTATGTAACCCTGTAACATAATTTCTTCAATGAATTCCGTTGTTTCTGAATGTACATGATTATCTATGATTGTATTTTGATTTAATGCTATATATTGTAATGGAAATAATGTAATCATAATTACGGCTAATATTACAGCTATAATTCTACCAAACGCATCCATATAAACTCCTTTTGTCTTTTGCTTCTAACTGGTTAAATACTTTTAAATACAATACGAATGACAGTACCATTTGCATCATATAAATAACCTTTTGTAAAATTCTTATTTTCAATGGAATAAGACGTTATTTTATCCTTAATATTATCTCTTTGGCTGATAACAAATCCATCAATCTCTACATCATAAGTTAATTCATTAAGTAAAAATGCTATAATATACCCTTTGGTATAATATGTTTCTGTAACATCGATAGTTTGTTCATATATTATTTCATCATTTAGCACTTGATTAAATCTTTGTAAAGTATCTAGATAGTTAGTATAAATAAAAAATATGCTAGTTAACGCAACACAAAATAGAAATACTCCAAATGCTTGATGAAGCATTTTATATGCATGGTTCATAGATTCTCCTTACCTATTTAATCTTAAAACCGTAAAAATTGGTTCATTGCAACTCATTATTGTTGTGTAAATGTTATTTTACTAATGATATTATTCGCATCTCTCTCAATTAATCCAGAAAATTGTGCTGTTGGATTTATGTAGTCGTTATTACCTCTTGCTGGAAATGATGTTGGTGTAGCGGAATAGGATTTTCCTGTTGTATTTAAACCAGTCTTTACTAAAATTTGTAAACCTGTCGTTGTTGTATAATCAGTCTTTTTAATTAGTTCTTGCACTTCCTTACCAGAAACCAAAAGACCATCGTAAATTACTAAATCCATATCTTGATATTCTGTATTCATACTACTAATTTGCCCTGCGCCGTTATTACTTGTATTTTTTGCTTCGCGTGAAATAAAAAAACCTAATCCAATTACTAAACATGTTATAATTACACCTGCTGCTAAAATTAATCCTTTTAAACTATTATCCATTTTTCTTCTCCTTGTTGTATAAGTATTTTGTTATATTTTTCTCACATATTTATTCTTATATTTTTTTCTCTTTTAGTTTTTTCTTATAATTTTTTCTTATAGTTTTTTCTTATAGTTTTTTCTTATGGTTTTTTCTTATAGTTTTTTCTTATAGTTTTTTCTTATAGTTTTTTCTTTTATTTTATCTCTAGAATTTTGCTATTACATTTTGTCTCTTATTTTCTTTCTCTTATATTCTTTCTCTTATCTTTTCTCTTATTTTCTTTCTCTTATTTCTTTCTCTTATTACTTTCTCTTATTTTTTTCTTATATCTTTTAATAAAAACTTTTTACATTGTGAACAAAACCCATAAGTTTTAATAATGATATTGCCTTTTAATCATACACTTACACTTTTATATCTATGAGAGCATTTTTAGTTTCACATCATCATTTTTGAATAAATTTAACACCTATAATTACTTCATTGGCATCTCTCACTATATCGCCAATAAACTTACTCGTTGGCTTTATATATTTTGTAGTAGTAAAGTTTTGTATATTAGATATGTACTCGCCATTATAATAGGTGTTTTCACCGTTAGTGGTTTTTACATACACATACACTGGAGCTATTTCACTTGATGAGTAATCACTTAATTCTCTTTTTATAAAATTAACAACATCACTACCGGTAACATCTAAACCATCATACATTTTAATATCACTATCACTTAGTTCATTTGCAAAATCCACTAACTGTTCGGTAGAACTTGCTGAAATGGCTTGTGATTCATTCGAAAAATTAAATCCTATACTTAATACCAAACAGGTTATTAATACACCTGCTGCTAATATAAGTGCTTTTAGCCCATTATCCGTTATATTCACCCCTTACCTTTATGTTAATTAATTAGAAAAACATTTATAATTTATTGAATTTATTACTCAATTAATATAATTTTTCTAGCTACAGTTGCCTTTAGGTACAATGTATAGTTAATAGAAAAATTACACCTGTACAAATTGTAAACATATAATTGTATCATTTTGATCCCTTATTACAGTTCCTTCAAATTTTCCAGTAGGATTAATATAATAATCATTACTAGGTGTCTTTTGTATTAATTTAATATCCTGGGTTCCGGTATCTACGATAGAATGTTTATTACCCGAAATTATATGTGAATAATTATAGAATGTAGTATTACCTTTTTTATTTGTAACTTCTATTGATAGATACTCGTTATCATCAATGGAATCCTTAATTATATTTACCACTTCTTTACCGGAAATAATTAATCCATCGTACTTTTCTTTTTCCATATCTAGTATTCTGCTACTATATTTACTTAATTGGTTTGATCCCCCATTACTTGTATTTCTTGCTTCTCTTGTAATAAAAAAACCCATTCCTATCACCATGCAAGTAACTACAACTCCTGCAGCAAGTATTAATCCTTTTAAACTATTATCCATGCTTCACCTCCCGCTGTGATGATTATGTAGTTTATAATTTTGTGTATATATATAAGCCAAACTACAAATTGAAAGATATAAAACACTATATTACCCAGCTTTTATAGCATATTCCATTCATCAGCATAGCCTTTTAATTGATTCAAACTTTCAATGATAAATGGTAAAATCAAGTAAAAACCTACCGTAATCATAAGCGGTACATATGCAATTAATTTTCCAACAACTACTTTTTTTGATAAACTAATTTCATTATCTTGCTTTCGTTTATCTTGATAATAAAGTCGATCTGTACTAATCTCATCAAATGCTTTCTCTATACCAATGCGGTCACAAATAATTAAACTATCAACTAATCTCTTAAACGGTTCATATGCCTCTTTTTCACGTAATTCTTCTAAAGCCTGAATATCGCCTGAATTATAGTCATTAATGCAATCCTGAATGGAATCTTTAAAGATTACTGCAAAACTTTCCATAAATTCTAGAATGTTAAGTACCGACATTCTGTCCATATACATTAGCATCATAATAATGGATTGAAATTGTATAATTTCATCATCCATGTTCAAAGTAGCAATTTTACGTTTATAAAGAATCATCCAAAGTGGGAAATAATATGCGATAAGTGATATAAACCAACTAAGTAAGACTTCTTGCCACATTAAGTGACCTTCGTGGTTCTTAATATGCAGACCATTAAATATAGAAATAGAAATTAGGAAAGTAATTACTTGAAATAGTAACCTTTGTAGTATAAATTGCTTGACGGTAATATTGTCACCAGCTTTTTTAAGTAATTCCTTGATATATAGAATCTTTCCATAATGCTTTTCAATATAGTTTTCAAGTAAATGATTTAACCAAGGGATATGGACGAATTTATCAAGAATAAAATGATCTTTTTGAACTATAGATTTAATTTCTTTTAAATGATTAATCATTGAATAAGAGATTAAAGTAAAGATATAAATAAAAATTCCTAAAACAACTCCTGTTGAACTTTCATAAAAAATTTTTAACTCAGGTAGATTCGATATACTCCAGTCTTTAATTAACTGAAGAAAAAATACAGGTATTACAGCTATAAAGGTAAGTCCCGAAAAACGAAACTTTGTATCACTTAATTTTAATAATTCAATATGTATATCATTTTTTAGTGTCTTTATATTATCTAAAAATAATGATTGACCTGAAACTTCTTGATCACCATATTCCATTACTGTAATACACAGCGATAAAAATAATCTTAAAAATTTGTTCGGTACCGTATTCTGGTATTTATGTATATCTTCTTCGGTATCATCGCTTGTTAGGATATCATATAATTTAATTGCATGAATTTTCATTTCATGACCACAATGCTCTGTAGCTTCTTCTATAGACTCTTCAACCATATGATTAATATAGTAACTATGCCGTACATCTGATAAGTATTTTTCTAACTGCTTTAGTAATTTTATTTCTTTTGAATGAATGATTCCATTTAAAATCTCATGATGTATTATTACAAGCAGTAAAATTACAATTGCAGCTGTATATAGTGAAGGGTCTGACGCGAATAAAAGGATAATTGAAATAAAGCTTAATCCCCATAAAAGAAAAGCTGTCTTCATGGTTTTATTCGCAATTAAACTCATATCTCCAGGATAAAGAAGTTGAAATCCACTACTTATCTTTTCTATATACCATTTCGTAAGCCATATTTTTTTACTTACATTATATAACTTAAATAAATTTAACTTCTTTTTCTTGTTACGATTAATCTTAATAACATCCCCTCCATTTTAATAAAAACTGACTAAAATCCTTTTGCTCTTCCTTCGTTAAACTATAACGAATAAATCTCTGTGTTTTCTTACTAATCATATTTTTCATAACATATCTTCCATTTTCAAATGTAATAATGTCAACTGTTTTAAACATATGCCTTCTGGTCATTTGTCTATAATATTCTGTTTCTAATTTATCTGTTAGTTTATCAAGATATTCGTCATCCACAATAGGTAAAATCTCAGTAATACGTTCTATATAACGATGACCTTCAGCTGTTTTAACCATATGTATATCGAAATTAACTGTATCCACCACTTGTTCTTCCGCTACCATCTCATTGTGAAAACCACCCTCTTGCAGTAGTGCATTACGCAAAGACATAATTAAATTATTCGTAGTTTTTGCATGATGAGTAAAAATTGTAAATTTACTAGCAACTTGGCTTAATTGAACTAACCATCTAGCTACAGGAGCCGTTGCAACTTCTCCTAATATAGTAACCGTACCATCTGTTTTTTTCTGTAGATCTAATGCATCTTGACCGCTTACGGTAGATGTTTCTTTAAAAGATAATATATTACGATAAGGGTAGAGTTTTCTTAAGTTTAACTCGAATATTAACTCTTGGATTCGAAGTGTGTAAACCGGATTTATATATTCTACTAATGCTTTTAAAAGTGTTGTTTTACCACAACCTTGTTCGCCCGTTATACCAATTACTTGACATCCCTTTATTAACCATTTCATAGTTTCTATTACAACATCACTGTCTTGATCGGTTATCAGGGATTTTGCATCCACTTTATTTATACTATCGAATTTACGTATAAAAAATGCCCAATTCTCTGTTAAAGGCGGCCTTACAACTATAACTCTAGATCCATCTTTCATTTCATTTGCAATATAACCCTTTGCAGAACTTAATTGCCCTGGATTATCGTATCGATATATGTTTTTACATACTCTTTCAAGCTCTCGCCTGCTACCAAAACCAAGGAAGGATAAATGAATCGTTTTGCCGTGATAAAATATCCATATACTGTTATCAGCTGGAGGGATAGATTGAAAATCTGTAGTTAACATGTCTTCTGTATAATGGTAAAAAACATTGGATAGACCAGATACCCCTGCACTAACACCATCAATGTTCATATCCCTTATTTCATCTATGACTCCATGTCCTTTATACAACTGATAGATACGCTGCGTTACAATTTCAAGCTTATCAGCAAAACTTAAGGTACCTATCTCAGTTGAATACGCATGTTCAATTTGTTCAGCAATAATCTTAAACCCATACTGATTATCCAAATGCATATAAACGTTTTCACTATTTGCATATTGAATGTCATCTCTTTCATAATATCCATCTTCCTTAGTATCTATTTGTGTATAATCATTGGGATTTTCATTATTACTTAAAGGGTTGTATTTCTTATCTAATTCGTATGTATTAATTAAAATATCCAAAGCATTTAATCCATGCAACTTTTTATATAAATAAAGCAATATCTCAAATTTATCTTGTGGCGTTAACTTTTTCTCATTATGAAACGGTATAATTTGATCAATATTTTGTTCATTTACATGGTACTTGATTTGAATTAAATCTTTTATATATTCCTTAATGTATTCTTTAGCACCAATATCTCCACAATTACAACTTCTAAGTTCTTTTCTTAATTTTGCTTTCCGTTTCTCTTGTTTTATGCTTTCTTCTTTATTAAGATTTAATTCAATAAAACTAGCATTCAGTATCTGATTAAAGGTTTCTTTGATTCCATTAATTAAATATTCTAAACTTAAAACATCACTGGTCTTACTTTTGTCAGGTATGGTATCATCTTTTTTATAGATATAATAAAATGATATTGTTATTATTAGAAGAATAAGAGTAATAAGTAGCACATTAGTTATGAAATCCATTCTTATCCCGCCTTTCAAGACCAGCAAAGTCTAACAGTTTATTAACCGCTAGCTTTACTTCCTTTATAAAATAAGCATTTTCTTCTTCCTTTTTACATTCTAAATTCTTCATTATATAAGAAATAACTTCTCCATCTGATTGAACATCCATAAATTCAGTATTATATGGGATAACAGCTGTATTCTTCTTTTTCATGAAATGATAAATTTTACGTAGATTATTATAATTATACTTTGAATTAGGATCATAATTTCCAATTAGATAAAATATCTTTTTATCATTAAAATTGTAATTGCTTGTAAAGTCATCCATTATATTTTTATTTTGACTTAAGTTTACCACTATAATATCTGCACTATTAAGAATTTTCATAGTCAAATCATTTCGACCAGAATTGGTATCTATAAATATGATATCATGACAATTAGCGGCAGCATTAAGTATGCTTAAAATGGTCTTACTCATATCAAATTCATAGATTTCTTTATTATTTTTTGTGGTTCCAGGTAATAGCGACAACTGCTTATGTAATAGGGAAATGGTACAATTCTCAATTACTGTACTGTCAAGATAAGATGACTTTAGACTTCTTGCAAGAGCATCGATACCAATATCCATAAAATATTCCTTACTATCGTTATTAGATGTTGATAATAAAGGTGCTTCAAGATTATTCAAATTAAAATGTGTTTGTGTAACCATGTTCTTATATTTATATATAATAGTACTTGTAACCGCTATTGCTAATAAATTACTAGTTGTCCCTGTTTGACCGTGCATATTGCTCCAAAAAGCTATCTTCACAAATCACTTCCCCCTTCCCGCCTTTTTATAAGCCTTCCTATAAGTTTTTAGATCTATATTAATTACCAATTCAAAGATAACGTCTTTTAGAAATTGATTATATGATCTAGAAAGTTTTTTAAAGTGAAAACAATCGTCATACTGACTATGAATTTTATATTTCATATCTATAATATCATTATGAAACACATATACTTGTTCTTTATCAATGTTATATCCTATCTGCGTGGTTATAAATTCAGGTGTTATTTTACAGTTAATGAACTCTTTTAGTATTAAGCTCATTTCTGCTACCGTCTGTATTTTCATATTTTTAATTCGTTCAATATTATGTAATTGTAGATCTGTGAAAAGAAGTATTCTATTACATTGAGACAAAATATTGCTATAAGAATTAAACCCAAAATCAATGAGTATAACATCATAATTCCCTTGTAGATCATATAATTTGTTTTCACTTTTTATGAAATCAATACCACGGTAATCTATTTTATTTTCTTTATTTCTCATATCATTCGGAATAGGTATACAAGAATATAGAGCTTCTGATTCAGACAAATCAACAAGTAAAACTTTAAGGTTCAAATGATGTAATATTCTAGATAAATACAATATAATCTCATATTTTTCTACCCCAACAAACCCAATTACATTATCCGCCATACTCAACTATATCCTCCGTAACTTGTTCGTCTTCTTGTATAAAATATGCTTCATTTTCATTTTTTATCTGATTCGAAATAACATCATTATTTATAGTACTTGTTACAGATTCATTGGCATTTGTATCTAGCAGATCTATTTCTAAACGGTTCTCTAGTTCTTTTCTCAATCGTTTGTTTATTTCTTTTGAAGCTTTCTCTACTATATTCACATCTTGCTCCATTAATGTTAAGGTAGATATACTAGGTTGATAGGTTGGTATTGATGCATCTTGTAGACTTGGTTCAATATATTTTGCAGTGTATAACTTTGTTCCAGAATAAAGATAAGTATCTACTATGGCTGCTGACATAGTAAGAATCTCATCTTCTGTTAACCATAAAAAACAATTATTAATGTCTAATGACAGATTCTTAATATTTTTTTTACTAAGCACAATATAATCTTCTCCATTTGGAAAAGTAATTCTCACATCAATAGAGTCATTTTCTTTTATATTGCTGTTAATAAGAAAAGTATTATATTCTAATTCACGAAGGTTGTTATCAATCGTATTTTTAGTCAACATACCCTTAAGAATATGTGTACCTTCTTTAATATCAATCAATGATACCATTCCAATTTCGTCTTTAGACATATAATATTCTTGGTCTTGTTTTGTATAGGATTTTATATACTCAACATCCTCTTTTGTTATTTTACTACCAGCAGGAATACTTTTATTCGCCGCATAGACATATACAGTATTTGTTTTTAATTGTTCTGATAACACGTTAATTTCCTTTTGGTAGTTCTTTTTTATACCATCTAAAACCGTAAAGTAAACTAATATAAATGCACCTCCAATAATAATTATACACAACATAGCCACAATAAAGTATTGTCTCGTTGACCGATTAATTCTTCGTTTCAATATCTACTATTTCTCCTTTCTACAAATAAGTTCAGCATTACCTATTATCATATTTACTGCTTTTTTTACTTCATGTATAAAATTATAGTTTGGATTTTTTCGCTTACAGGAATAATTTCGCGCAAAAAATTCTACAACAGTACCCTGTAATACCGCTTCTTGGTATTCGACATTATAAGGTATCGCTGCAATGTTTGATTTATTTATTAAGTGGGCTTTCGATATTTTATTGATATCCAGATCGGATTTTTTATGATAACTCCCAATTAAGAAAACACATTTTGATAAAATAGAAGAATAATTACGAAAGAAATGTTCAATCATAGCAGAGTTTTGAACCAAGTTAACGACTACAAGATCAACCTCTTCTAGAATTATTTTAGAACTTAGACTGTTATGATTTGATGTATCAATATAAGTTATATCCGCAAATGATTCAAGAGCCTTTAATATGTGATTGATATTATCATATAGATTGTAATCAAAAGCTTCTTTATTGGTCTGTTCATTGTTTGGAATATAATATAAACTATTACCAAGTATTTCAAGTGATGCTTCATTAATAACTTTTTTAGTTTCTAACTGTGCTTGTGAATGTATATACCTTGTTTGATCTGCTTTTTCATTGGTTTTATTGACATTAATATTGTCTGATATATGGATTGGTTCACTGTAATCTACTACCTTTGTAGAATTATTAACAAACATATTAGTATATTTTACATTTGATAACTTATACATAATGTAGTCCATTCCAATAGGTTTTAATTGATAATTATCATTCTCCCGCAGATGATAATTGGCTCGATTGTACATCAAAACATTTTCTAATTTATTTTTTTGAAAATGATTTTCAATTAATATTGATTTATATGAATATTCCATAGCAGATACAACACTAACACATGCTAAATTACTTGTCACACCAGTGTTCCCCTTCGCACTGCTCCAAAAAGCAATTTTCATATACTTCCCCTTTCGATATTTAATTATAGGTAATAACCCCCCTCAAGGATTTACATAGGTATAGCTCACCTCTCTTATTTGAGATAAAATTGGGATAAAATTTGAAAAATAAAAGACATATAGAAAATAGATAAATCAGATGTAACTATAATATATTATTTTATTTCATTTGTAAAGAGAATTTTTTACAAATAATACTATTTTTTTCATAAAAAAACTATTGCAAAATAAAATATCTTCTATTATGAAAATAGTATGTTTTATTTTGCAATAGCAATTTGTCATTTGTAACTAAAATAAAATTTCAGACTTCTTTTTAAGTAGACGTCCCCCGCTAATAATCATTAGAATTCCGCCAGTAACTCCTGCTACTATGAATAAAATTCCCATTACTAAATTGCCTACACCTACTGATTTCATAGTTGTGTAAATTTTCTCACTCATATTTGGCTCCTATCTGCTGCTTTAACAGCCTACTCTGAGATTTTATACTTTTTTAGCTAATTATTGCACCATACTGATTATAATATGCATCAATAGCTGCTTTTAATGCATCATCTATAATGATATTACCATTATAAGGCTTATTGTATAAATGTTCAACTACTTCTTCCATGTTTACAATCGAAGTTGTCTTAATTTTATAAACTTCTTCAATCTCAGCCAATGCACTTTTACTACCTTGACCTTTTTCCATACGATCTACTGAAACAACCAATCCAAGTACAGATACATCACCTTGAGCATTCAGAATAGGCATAGTTTCACCAATAGATGTTCCAGCTGTTGTAACGTCTTCGATGATAATGATTTTATCCTTGTCTTTAATTGGACCACCTAAGAGTATACCCGTATCTCCATGATCTTTTACTTCTTTACGGTTGGAACAATAACGAATATCTTTTTCATAAAACTCACTAATAGCCATGGATGTAGCAACACTTAAAGGAATGCCTTTATACGCTGGTCCAAATAGTACATCAAAATCTAGATCAAAGCTACTCTTTATGGCTTTAGCATAATATTCGCCAAGTCTTCTTAACTGAGAACCTGTTTTATAATTGCCTGCATTAATAAAAAATGGTGTTTTTCTACCACTCTTTGTTGTAAAATCTCCAAATCTTAATACTCCACAATCCACCATAAATTCAATAAACTCTTTTTTATATTGCTCCATCTTCATCCTCCTAAGGTTTGCATTATATTTATTAAAATAAAACTGCTGAGTCTAGAATTAAAACCTATTAATCAATACATCTAATTAAATCATGAATATCTTTGATGTTGTATTTTTTCATATAATTTTCTATACCAGAAATCACATCCATGGTTGCAGTTGGATTGATAAAATTAGCTGTACCTACCGCTACCGCTGTGGCACCAGCCATAAGGAATTCGATGGCATCTTCACCCGTCATAATTCCTCCCATTCCTATAATCGGAAGTTTTACAGCATGTGATACTTGATATACCATACGTACTGCAATAGGTTTCACCGCTGGACCTGATAAACCACCTGTTTTATTTGCAAGTACAAATTTTCTTTTATGAATATCTATTTGCATTCCAGTTAGTGTATTAATAAGTGAGAGTGCATCTGCACCACCTGCTTCTGCAGCTTTTGCTGTTTCAGTGATATCTGTTACATTAGGGCTAAGTTTCATGATTACTGGTTGTTTTGCTCTTTTTTTAATCTCACTTGTTATTTTCTCAACAGCGCATGGATTCTGTCCAAAGGCAATTCCACCTTCTTTTACATTAGGACATGAGATATTTATCTCTAACATATCAACGTCTACATCTCCTAATTTTTCAACAACATCACAGTAATCTTCTGTTGTTTTTCCACAAACATTTACAATGATTTTGGTATCATATTGTCTTAAAAACGGTATATCTCTTTTAATAAATACATCGATTCCTGGATTTTGTAAACCGATGGCATTTAGCATACCACCATAAGTTTCTGCAATTCTTGGTGTATTATTACCAGTCCAAGGAATATTAGATACACCCTTAGTCGTTACTGCACCTATTTTACTTAAATCAACAAAGTCACTATATTCCACGCCTGAACCAAAGGTCCCTGATGCTGTAGTAACTGGGTTCTTCCATTCTACGCCTGCTATATTCACTTTCGTATTCATAATATCCTCCATCTTGGTAAATCGCCTAAAAATCCAGCGTCAGTATACTATTTGCAACGTGTATTGTTTCATAACTCGTTTCATATAAATCTTGAATTGTGTCATTACAACAACCGACCTACATCAGATTATAGTTCGATCTCATCTGCGTAAAATACTGGTCCGTCCTTACAGACTCTTTTATTATTTACATTAGTATGATGGTCTTTTTCTATTGATTTACAAACACATGCTAAACATGCTCCAATTCCACAAGCCATACGTTCTTCCATAGACAGCTGAGCAGGTATATTATGCTCTTTTGCAAATGCTTTTACTCCTTTTAACATAGGGGTAGGTCCACAAGCAAATATCATATCTCCAACAAGACCATATTCCTTGATTGCATCAATGACATTTCCTTTTGTGCCCACGCTTCCATCTTCTGTAGAAATGTATACCTGTCCGTACTGTTCAAACTCATTGTTTAAGAATAATTGATCTCTGTACCCTAAAACGATTTGCTTTTCACAAGGTAATTGTTTTGCCAATTCTAACATTGGTGGTATTCCAATTCCACCACCGATCAGGATTACTTTATTACTCTTATTTGTTATATCACTAAGACTAAAACCATTTCCGAGAGGCCCCATAATTTCAATTGTATCAGACTCGCTTAAATGTGAAAATTCTTCTGTACCATTACCAATAACACGATACACTAATCGTAAACTAGCTCTATCTTTATCAATTTCGCATATGCTGATTGGTCTTGGTAGTAATTTGTTTCCATTTTTGCAATACAGTGACAGAAATTGTCCTGGCTTTGCGGCTGCAGCAATACTGCTGTCTTTAATCCACATACTATAGATGTCTTCTGCTAATTTATCTACAGAAGTAACCACTGCTGTTTTCTTAAAGGTCTCTACCATAGCTTCATCTCCTAATATTAAGTTTGATATAGGTAATTGCGAAACATCAAAGATGTACTTATTGATTATACAATATATACAATTTTATAGCTGAATCTTGCCCCATAGGGCAACTGAAGCTAGAAAATTCGTGTATATTGTATAATCAATTTCAAAAACTATATAGTTTCGCAATTACCTATTAAGTTTGTTAATAAACATGCCCAGTTACTAATACCTAGCTAAATCTTCCTTATTATAATCGAAAACATTTTACAGTACAAGTGAATTCATGTTAAATATTTTAATGGTCAAAATAAGATATATTAATATATAAACTTATAATACTAAAAGGCTATTATATAAATACACACTAAGTATACAGTTGGACTCAGATACAAAATTATAAAAAAAAGAATCAAGTATACACTTTTATGTGTTAGTACCTAATTCATTGTTTTCTATTATCCAACTTTATTATCCCATATTGCAAAGAAAATTCACTTTGTTTATAATCTTAATATACATCACTATTTTCCAATCAATAGAGTCTGTGAGAAATAAAAATAAACTAATTATTTATTTTCTCATTTTCTTTCCAATAATTTTTACCATCAACAGTTCTTAATAAAAGCTTATAATCAATCAACCCTCGTCTCAGTAGAAAGAAATCGCGAAAAGTGTGCCAATTATTTATAATCTCATTCACTTCTTTCTCCGTGTACACTACACCACTATCAAATTTCTCCGCTAAGTACATTAATACTTCTCTTTTCATTTCATGCTTAGCTGGCCATGATTTAATTCTTTTATTTTCATCTAAAAAACGATTAATGTCCATTTCATCTTCATTCCTTTCATTTATATCTTTATTTTAGTAATTGCGAACATCAAAGATGTCCTTATAGGTTATAAAATGTATACAATTTTATAGTGAATCTTGACCCTTATGGCAACTGAAGCTTGAAAATTCGAATATATTGTATAATCAATTCAATAAACAATTCAGTTTCGCAATTATCTAATATCTTATTTTGAACTTACCCAATATTCCATACAATCATTGGTTCGTTCCATAAACCCATATTCAATTAAATATCTTCTTATGGTTGGGTAATCATCAAATATACTTTTTAATATTTTATTTAATTCTTTTTCAGGATATCGTCTACCCTTATCAAACTGCTCTGTTATCTTTTTTAGAATTATTATTTTTTTCTTCTCTTTCGCTGGAAATGCTTTTAATTTTAATGGTTCTAAGGATAGAAAAGCATTTTTCAATATTTGATTACTTTCTTCGGTTGTTGTTATATATCTATCATCAACCATTGTTGCGGTATCATGAATTTGAACTAGAGTATCATTGGTACTTTTCCCTTCCATAACCAGTTCATATAATGCTAGATACATTTTTGCTTGTTTTGCCTTTTCACGAAACATAAATTTTTGGTGACGTATAGTAGATGGAGATAATTCCATTTCTTTTGCAATTTCATTATCTGTTAATCCCTTATTTATATAATCAAATATTCTCTTTTGATTATCTGTTAACCCTAGATATTTATTTTCCTTTTCAGTCAACATATTATATACCGAACCATGTTCCGTACTGATATGAATGTTTATTGCAGTGTGACTATCAAAAAACCGTTCACCAATTTTGTAAATTTCACCTACATAAAATTTTGCTCCGCAACTATTGCAAATATATTCATTTTTTTGTTTATCATATTGGTAACCGTTCTTTATATCATCAATTGAAAATTCAGATAAGTCCATTCCCATGTAAACATCTCCTTAAAACATTTATCTTTATTATAAACATATAATATATTAGTTTATATATATTGTCAACTTAAAATAATATTATTTATATCATTAATTATACTTTAATCTTTAGTATCTTTAAGACTAATAGCCTAGTTGACATAAATTGGAAATTATTGTAAACTGAAATTACTAAATTTAAGGAGGGGTTGTCCATGAATAAGTTTTTCAAAAAGTTTTTTTGTTTGTTTTTAGTCCTATTAACAATCGTACCATTTTCACCTCAAGAAGTGAAAGCATATGATGCACCTGGATTGAATGCATACTACATCTCTGTTGGTAAAGCAGACTGTATACTGTTACAACAAGGAGCATTATATTCACTTGTTGATACTGGTGACGAAGCGTATTTAGGCGAAGTACTAAATTTCTTAAGAAGAAAAGGTGTTACAACATTAGAATACTTAATTATTACACATCTAGATCCTGATCACTGTGGTAATGTGCAAACATTGTGCGAAGAGTTTACCGTAAAAAATCTTGTATATAGAAGTCTTCCAACCACAGGTTATAATAACTTAAATGCTGGTTATCAAGCAAGATATGATTCAATCACATCAGCTGCAGCATTAAATAAAATAACAAGTTGTTATGATGGACAAAGCTTGACATTTAATGGTGCAACTATAAAGTTCTTTAATAATCCAGTTTCATATCTAGCTAATTCTAGTTATGATTCTGTTGCCTTAACTACAAGAGTTAATCTTGACTCACTTATTTTTCAAGCAATCTATCAAAACACTAAATTTATGTTTTTAGCTGACTCTGGCACAGCATCTAATGATTATGTATCAAATAAATATGCTGAGTCAGTATTAAAATCAGATGTATTAAAAGTTGCTCACCATGGTATGTCTGCAAATAATACAGCAACTTTAATAAGTAAAATAGATGCTAAAATTGCCATTAATTCCTCTTCATCAGCTTTTGCTATTGAGCCTCTTACAGTAACTAGATTGACGACGGCATATTCATCCGTAAAAATATACGAAACATTTAAAGTTTCCAGTTATGTCGCTACGGCTTCTCAAGGTTTACCTTATACTGGTATATTGGTAATGTCAGATGGAACTAATGTTACATCTTATGGAGTATATGATTCTGGAACATCATCTTGTAATAAGACAGCTTTTGTGAAATAGTATTAAATAATAAAAGGCTGGTAATTGATGTATTCAATTACCAGCCTTTGTAGTTCACCCTTATTAGAATTAATCGAAATATGTCACGAATTATATTAATTAAAACTCAACTTGATATTTTGAAATAATCATAAATATATTCTAAATCTTCTCACGAACTATATAAATTGGCCTTTTTTTCACTTCCAAATATGTCTTTGCTAAATATTGACCGATTACTCCCATAAAGAATAATTGAATTCCGCTTATAAATAATACAACACAAATCAAAGAAGACCAACCATAAGCAGATACAACCCCCATAAAATGACGGATTAATATTGCTATAATACTAATAAAGGAAACCCCACATAATAGTACTCCAACATAAGAAGCGATTGCTAATGGAATAGTTGAAAACGCTACAATTCCATCAATGGAGTATAATAACAACTTCCAAAAAGACCATTTCGTTTCTCCTGCTGCTCGTTCTATATTTTGATATTCCATCCATTTTGTCTTAAATCCCACCCACCCAAAGATACCTTTCGTAAAACGATTGTACTCTTTCATACTTATAATGGCATTAACCATTTGCCTTTTCATAAGCCTATAATCTCTAGCACCATCTACTATATCGGTTTTTGAAATTTTGTGCATCAGTTTATAAAAACGTCTTGCAAAAAATGATCGGATTTTAGGTTCTCCTTCTCTGGTAACTCTTCTAGTTGCGACAGAATCATATTCTTCTTCTTTTAGACACTGAAACATTTTTTCTAATAACGCAGGTGGATCCTGTAAATCTGCATCCATCATTGCCACATAATCACCATTACTATTTTCTAATCCAGCAAAAATAGCTGCCTCTTTACCAAAGTTTCTGGAAAAAGATACATATCTTATTCTTTTATCCCTATTACTTAAATCCTTTGCAATACTTAGTGTTTTATCCTTCGATCCATCATCTACAAATATAATTTCAAACTCAACATAATTCATTTTATCCATAACATGTTTCATCTCTTCATAAAATAAAGGCAAAACCTGTTCTTCATTATAACAGGGCACTACAATTGATATACTATCCAATTTCATCAACTCCTTTTCCATAAGTAAACTTAAGATGCAATTACGTTTGACTTTCTTTTGTAAAAATGGTGATATACTATAATACCTATTAGAATAATTAATCCAACTATACTAATAATGATTCCTTCTCTAAGGTAAGGTGTAACATATACTAATTTTATCGTATGACTACCTGCCATTAATGGTAATCCCATATACATTACATTTGCTTGAAGTAGTTCAGTTTTTTTACCGTCCACAAAAGCAGTCCATCCCTTACTATACGGTATTGAGAGACAAAGCATTTTATCATTATCTAAAGTAATTGTTCCGGTTACCATATTATTTTTTATCTGGGTATTTTCTAAAGAATCTTTTTTTAATTCTTTAATAAGTTTTCCATGGTTATCCATTGGTAATGCATAAACCTGTAAATCTTCAATGTTAAAAGTCCCTTTGTTATTAAATGTGATATCACAATAGTTGATTGCTTTTTTATTGTAACCAACATTTACCAAATAATGTGTTTTACCAAAATAATTATTATTACTTATTGCTCTAACATCAATCTTATTTTTTGCCTCATTTTCTCCTTTAGCACTTAACTTTATACCGAAATAATTCGTATCATTTATATCAAAGTTTTCAAGTCTTAAATAAGTTTCTGATTTTTTTATCCCTTTAAAATAAACTCGAAGTTTTGCCCCCTTCTTAAGAACACGTATCTTATTCCCTGTAATTTCTATATCTTTACTTGGGTGAATTGTGGTTTCTAATTCTTGGGTATTAAAATTAAGTAAATCCATCGTATTTTGATTTTCTCCACCTATTGTTACTTGACTTATGCCACTAATAGGATTTTCTAATACGATTGCTTGAAGCATTATTTCTTGTTTTTCAAGAGCACTTAATTTCTCGTAACTCTCTCTGCTAATAAATTTGTCATAAGTATAACCTAATGGTAGGTTAAATTGATTTTCTAATAAATAATACGTTTTACCATCTACTTTTTCTTTATATAATAATTTATAAGCGTATGGAGCTGCTTTTATATCATTGGTTAATATATATTTAACACTAGCTAAAGCATCTAGCGTGGTTCGATAGTCTAAGTTGTTAAAACGAAACGCTGTTACTTGACTTAACAACTCTAATCCTTTCATATACTCTGTTACTCTTTTATCCATAATGCTAAAATAACCAGCAACATCATTATATTTAAGAGTTAATGCTTCATTTTGTATACCATCACCAAATGTTTCTATTCGGTAAAATGTATTATCTTGAATTTCAGGAAGTAATGATACAGCTGAATTTTCTATTGTTTTTTGTACTTTTTTAGAGTCAATAAATTCACTAACATAGTTACCGAACTTAGGATGGTACACAATAATTCCATTCAATGCTATATTAAATACTATTATTAAAAAAATATATATTTTCTGTAATTGGGCTGATTTCTTAAACACATTAAAATACATGATTACTAAAACACT
>JARBTX010000090.1 GCA_029239975.1 Anaerocolumna sp. | reverse complement strand
AAGGACAAATTATAATTGTAATTGTTTATATGTTGGTTTAACTCACCAAGACAAACCTTACCCATATAATCTGGCATATCAAGATTTAAATAGTTTTCTCTATTTTGTATACTAGCAACTAAATTAAGAGAAGCACACAGTAGATAATCTCCGCAGATTACCGCAGTTCGTTTGCCATACTTTTTTTGAAGTGTGGCATTACCCCTACGGATATCTGCATTATCCATTATATCATCATGTACTAGTGTCGCTAGATGTAATATCTCAATAGCTGCTGCAACTTTTATTGCATTCGGATGAACAAAGCCTTCTTTATCTTCTGCAGATATTAATACTGAGATTGCTCTTATATATTTACCTTGTGAAGTTAATAAATGTTTCGTATATTCACGAATTATGAGTGGTGATTTAGATAATATATGTTCTATTTCCTTTTTTACTAAATCCAATGCCACATCATATTTTATTTCTTTCATTTCATCCAATTTTTTATAATTATTAGTCATTATAGATATACAACTTTCTTACAATAGGTAGTCTCTTCCATAATTTTTTTAATGCAGGCATTGCATAATAGTCAAGACCTAAAGTTCTACCTGCTCCAATTAATACTGCGATTCCAGCAAAGATCATCCAGAATGTTCCTAAGTATAAACCTGTTGTACATACGAACATAAATTGTAATACTAATGAAAATGCTGCTGCAGGAGTTGTAAATAAACCACCAATAAGAGCAAGTCCGATTAATATTTCAGCTACTACGATAAAGATCTGCATAAATAACTGAATTCCATCATTTGCCAAAATAACATTTTTAACAAACCAATCCATTAAAGGCACATCAAGCTTAAATGCAAAATCACTTATTGTTGAATGAGCCAAGTCTTTTCCACAAACAAATATAACTTTAAATAATCCTAAGAAATTAAAATTCATTAAAACTTTACCTACAGCTGCCACTACTTCACCAGCTGCATCAGTAGCACCACCTGCTGCTTCAGATGCACCAGTAACGGTATCTGCTGCTAATTTAATTACTTTAGCTGCATGTGTAGTAAGTGACATTGTTTGAATTCCGGTATCAACAGCTGCTGTTGTAGCACTTGTAACTGCATCCGTTGTTCCTGCACCAGTAGCAGGATTTAAGATACTGTTATACCAAGCATCTGCTCCACCAAAGAAACCAGCTAATTTAGGACTTGTAAGCCATCCTTCAACTACTTTCATAATACCTTCGTAAACCCAAATGGCACCTAGCCATACTCTCAAAGCTACTAATAAGAAGCTTGGAGTTCTATTAGAGAAATGTCCACCAACGAAACTTCTACAATTTCTGATAGTGAAAAATTCGTGTTTGATGTAACTAAATATTTTATTCCATCCAAGAACTTGGATAAAGTAAATAATGTTAATAAAATGTTTTGCAAACATTGCAAAGAAAGAAGGTAAACTAAACATATGGTTTGGTAAACCTACATGAGCTACACCGTAGCGTCCACCGATACATACCATTACACCATGGAAAGCTGGTTTGTAAACTTCCATCTTACCTTGTCCAGTTAATGCACAAACGATGTTATGTGCTGCTGTTTCAGAACTTTGTTCACAGTTTTCAACCATTTGTGGTACAGGACGGTCTTCACCTTCTGGTATAAAGTACATATTATCGCCGATAACATATACGCTTTCATCTTTTACGGAACGAAGATAGGAATCAACTTGAATACGTCCACCACGTTGTAATTCAAGAGTACTTCCTGCTTCTTTTGTAACGTCAGCACTTTGAATACCTGCTGCCCAAATTACAGTTCCACAAGTGTAATGTGAAATCTTATCATTTTGTTTTAATTCTATGAAATCACTACCAACACTAGATACAAACGCGTTCATGATTAACTTAACACCCATCTTCTCAAGACGTTTTGTTACTTTAGCTGATAATTTTTCAGGTAGATTTGGAATTGGTCTACTTAATCCATCAACATTAACCATAGTTACTTCACTTCTGTTGATTTCATACTTCTCGCAAAGGAATGGTACATATTCTGCTAATTCACCAATCATTTCAACACCAGTGAAGCCAGCACCTACTACATAGAAAGTTAACATTCTTTTTCTTTCTTCTGCTTTTGGTTCTAGAGAAGCTTTTCTAAATGTATTTTGAATATGTTCTCTTAATACTATTGCATCTTCATATGACCAAAGTTTGAAAGAATGTTCTTCTGCTCCAGGTATACCAAAAAATGTTGGTTTTGAACCTGCTGATAAAACTAAATAATCATATTGATAAGATTCATTCGCTCCAATCACTTTTTTACTGTTAAAGTCAATTGAAGTTACTGTATCAAGCTTAACATTAACTTTTCTTCCTGCAAAAACTCTCTTAAGACTGATTTTAATACTATCTTCATCCACACGATTTGCAGCTACTTCATGTAGTTCAGTTAACATGGTGTGGAATGGATTTTTGTCGACAATTGTAACGCTAACATCATTATGTTTCTTTAATTTTTTAGCTAATTTTTTTGCTGTTAAGATACCTGAATATCCAGCACCAACAATTACAATTTTCTTTTCCATATCTTCTCCTTTTTTCTAGTGTATTATACCAGATTCGACGTAATTCGTCAATATTCTAACAATCTTTATAACCTTTACTCCTATTATAACATATGTATTTTCATTTTACCAGATTAAATATATAGCAATAATAGGAAATGTTTTGTGAAAAATATCCATTTTGGTTTCACATGAAAAAGAGTCTACTGAAAGCAAAATCTTCTTGATTTTGTTTTCAGTAAACTCTCATTATATGAATGCCATTGCAAAAATAATTTATCTTAAGCTATTTTTGATTTAGCAACTTCTGCTAAAGCTGTGAAGCCAGCTGGATCGTTAATAGCCATGTCAGATAACATTTTTCTGTTAATTTCTACTCCGGCAACTTTTAAACCATGCATAAGTTTGCTGTAAGAAAGACCATTCATTCTAGCTGCTGCATTAATTCTAGCAATCCATAATTGTCTGAATTGTCTTTTTCTTTGTTTTCTGCCTGCGAAAGAAGAAGTTAATGCTCTCATTACAGATTGTTTTGCTACTCTATATTGTTTTGATCTGGCACCTCTGTAACCTTTAGCCAGTTTTAATACTCTATTATGTCTTTTTTTAGCGTTCATTCCGCCTTTAATTCTTGCCATGTTCTATTTCCCTCCTTATTACCAATATCTTATAGATATGGCATGATCTTCTTCATGTTCTTTACTTTAGTTGCATCAAGTATAGTAGCTTTTCTAAGATTTCTCTTTCTCTTAGTGCTCTTCTTAGTTAAGATATGGCTTTTGTAAGCTTTCATTCTCTTTAATTGTCCTGTACCTGTTTTCTTGAAACGTTTTGCTGCTGATCTGTTTGTTTTAATCTTAGGCATGATATTTCCTCCTTAATTATGTTACAATTCTCTCTTCCATTGTTTTTTATGGTTGTCCAATTGTTTTATTTTATAAATATGACACTTAGCATAATTCGATTTAGCCCCCAAAACTTATAAAAGCTTTTTTTCGAATAGCAAAATGTTATTAACGCTTTTCAGTCAAAAACATTATCATGCTTCTGCCTTCTAATTTAGCTGGTTTTTCAATGACTGCAACATCTTCTAGCTTTGCAAAAAAATCGTCTAAAATCTGCTTATTTGATGACATATGCGCCATTTCTCTACCTCGGAAACGAAGTGCAACTTTAACTTTATCACCTTTTGTGATAAATTTTCTAGCTTGGTTAGCCTTTGTATTAAGATCATTATCATCAATATTTGGTGATAAACGTATTTCTTTTACTTCTGTAACCTTCTGTTTCTTTTTCGCTTCTTTTTCTTTTCTAGTTAATTCATATTTGTACTTTCCGTAGTCAATAATTTTACATACGGGTGGTTTTGCTGTTGGAGCAATTTTTACCAAATCTAAGTTAGCATCTTTTGCAAGCTTCATTGCATCCTTAGTAGGCATAACTCCTAACTGCTCGCCTTCTTCTCCAATTAAACGGATTTCTTTGTCTCTAATCTGCTCATTAATCATTAAATCACTAATAGTATTGCACCTCCATAGGTTTTAGATATACTTCATTGTTAGAATTCAATATAAAAAAAAGTGGATAGCAAAGACTATCCACGTTTCAAGTTCATTCATCTTCCTTACTGATGTATATCAATAAGTACTATCAAGGCATACATTAGCTGCCCTAACCCGAAATATTAACCAGAGTCACAAATGTGCTTAGGTGAGAGTGGATACTCTGCTTTATTGTTATTGTTGAATCATCAATATCTACCAATGATTCACAAGCTTATTTATTATAACATACATATATATCATTGTCAACATGTATATTGATACATTTTTATACTTATACCTTACAATATACGTATACTAGATAACTTTTATTTCTGTAATTAATTATTACTCCATTAAATTTCAAACTACGGAATAAAAAAATACAATGATTGTTAACAAAACAACAAGTTTACAAATTTTATATTTACTTAGATTAATCTCTACCGAATTCAGATAACACTAATTCTTTATTACGATCAAGAACTGTTTGAATACTCCAACTGTGAACGAAAAGCAATAACGGATTACCTTTCAGATCTTTTACTTTTTTAGTATCCGAAGTAACACTCAACTTAACAACGTCGATTCCTTTATTCTCAATCCATCTTATGTGTTCATAGGCAAGTGGTTCCATTCGTATCTCAACACCATACTCGGATTCTAGTCGGAATTTCAAAACATCAAATTGAAGTACACCTACTACCCCTACAATGATTTCTTCCATACCAGTATTAAACTCTTGAAAAATCTGAATAGCACCTTCTTGAGCAATCTGTGAGATACCTTTTAAAAATTGTTTTCTTTTCATGGTATCTACTTGTCTTACTTTTGCAAAATGTTCTGGTGAAAAAGTTGGGATACCTTCATACATAAATTTTTCACTTGGCATACATAAGGTATCACCAATTGAAAAGATACCTGGGTCAAATACTCCAATGATATCACCCGCATAAGCCTCTTCCACGATTTTTCTTTCTTGGGCCATTAATTGCTGTGGTTGGGAAAGTCTAATTTTCTTACCACCTTGTACATGGTTTACTTCCATACCTGCTTCAAATTTTCCTGAACAAATACGCATAAATGCGATTCGGTCTCTATGCGCTTTATTCATATTGGCTTGAATCTTAAATACAAAAGCTGAAAAATCATGTTCGGAAGGTTCTATATAACCTTCTGTCGATTTTCTTGACAATGGAGTTGTAGTCATTGATAAAAAGTGTTTTAAGAAAGTTTCTACGCCAAAATTAGTTAATGCTGATCCAAAAAACACCGGTGTTAATTTTCCTGCTCGAACGGATTCTAAATCAAAATCACTACTAGCTCCATCTAGAAGTTCAATTTCTTCTGATAATACATCATGATTTACTTTTCCAATGAGTTCATCAAGACTTTCATCTCCTAATTCAACCTCAATGGTATCCACTTCTTTTTGGCCATTGTTTGCTGCAAAAAATCTTGTGATATGTTTACTTTCTCTGTCATAAACACCTTTAAAATTCTTACCCGATCCGATTGGCCAATTAATTGGACAAGTACGAATACCTAGTACTGTTTCAATATCATCTAATAACTCGAACGTATCTCTTGCTTCTCGATCCATTTTGTTTATAAATGTAAAGATTGGGATATTACGCATAACACACACTTTAAACAGTTTCTTAGTTTGTGTCTCGACACCTTTTGATGCATCAATAACCATTACGGCAGAATCAGCAGCCATTAATGTACGATACGTATCTTCCGAGAAATCCTGGTGACCCGGAGTATCTAGTATATTGATACAATAATCATCATAATTAAATTGCATAACAGATGAAGTTACTGAGATACCACGTTGCTTTTCAATCTCCATCCAGTCAGAAACTGCATGACGATCGGTCTTTTTTCCTTTTACAGAACCAGCAAGATTTATAGCTCCACCATATAATAGTAATTTTTCTGTTAAAGTAGTTTTACCAGCATCAGGGTGAGATATAATTGCAAATGTTCTTCTTTTTTTTATTTCCTTCGTAAAGTCAGCCAAAATAAATCCTCCAAACCATATATTTCAAGTAATTTCTTATTTTATTTAAAATCAAATCACTTCATAATATAATAAAAAGCTAATCATTGTCAAGGTATTTGCTTACTGTTCAGTTCATTCCTACTACTCCTGTAAGATTTTCTAAACTGTTTGTGAACTTGCTTTCTTTTAATCCATATGATATTCTACAATATATATAATAGAGGTGGTGCTAAATGATAAATATAGGTATATGCGACGATAATATAATATACTTAGAATATCTACAACAATTACTAAAAACCCAATACATAGACTGTGATAATGTTACGATTAATACTCTAGAGCCAACGGAGTTATCTTCGCTAATAATGACGGGTTCCTGTTTATATGATATTATCTTAACGGACATTGATATGGGCATTTTTAATGGAATTGACTTTGCAAAAGAAATAAATAGAATCAACTCTTCATGTATCATAATATTTATAAGTAATTACATCAATTATGCCACTGAAGTATACGAAGCGAGTCATATTTATTTTGTATTAAAATCAGAAGTTGAAAAACGCTTACCAAAAGCTTTGGATAAAGCTTTTTCTGTATTACATAGCAGACATAGTAAATATTATACCTTTCGTTTTCAGAACATAGATTATAAAATATCACTGGATGACATAACCCATGTAGAAGCATTAGGAAGGTATCTATATATTCATGATAATAAAAATTCATATAAATGTATTAAATCCTTAAAAACAACTCTAAATGAGTTATCCGATGACTTTGTACGATGTCATAACAGTTACGTAGTAAATATGAATCACATCCAATCGATTAGTCGTACGGACTGTGTTCTTACAAACAAAATTAATATCCCTATCAGTATGACTTTTTCAAAGAGCTTTCAAGCCTCTTATGTTAAATTTGTATCTAAAAAATTATCATAAAAAAGATTCGTAGATTTAAATCAGTATTTTATAGTCATTAAATACTGATCTAGATTTACGAATCTTTTTTTATATGCAATACTACCCCTAATCGTATTTGCTTAATTTATTGAGCTTTTAACATTACCATTGCTGAAAATTCTGATCCTTTATCTAATAATTCTTTTTGTCCTTCATATCGTTCAATTATTTCATCAATAATTCGAAGTCCATATCCGTGAAATATTTTATCCGTTTTTATGGTTTTATAACCATCCTTACCTTTTTCAACATTCTCAACTATCGGTTTACTATTTACCACTTTTATTGTGAAATAATTACCAATGAGAGCTGTCTTTACTATAATATAGTTATTCGTATCTTTATTTCTTTGACAACTCTCAAGGGCATTGTCTAACAAGTTTGAATACACACACATTAAATCAATATCAGTTATAGGAAGTACATCAGGAATTTGGATATCAACTTCATAGGTGATTCTTTCTTGATTACAAACATTTAGTTTTTGTGATAACACAGCATTAATAATTTTGTTATTACAATACATTTCTTTTTGTATGTTTTTGAATTGTAAGGCAAGACTTTCCGTATATTGTTTCGCTTCTTGATTTTCATCATTTGCTACTAAGATTTGAATAGTCTTTACATGATTTCCGATATCATGATATAGCTTATGTATTTTTATCTCTTGTTGCTGTAAAATAAGATAATTTGCATATTGAAGTTCCACTTGCTCTTTCAATAATTTATTTTCAACTTTTAAAAGCTTTTTATCAGAATAACTTATAGATATTAGAAACACTATTATCATAGCAGTGATTATAAATAAAACTTGTTTATAATTCTCTAATCCTAGTAAAAGTTCGTTATCATCATTGATATAACTTTTATTACTACTTAGAAATATAAATGCCCATATGGAATAAACAACAAACCAACTCCACTTTGTTATCTGATTCATTTTTATTAATCTCCGTAGGTATTTACTTAGCCAAATAAATATGCACCCCCATCCTATACTGACAATAATAGTTACTAGATAATCAGGAAGTACATTAAGAGTAAGCGGTATTAAGACTAAACTATCAAAATCATTAATTGCTGACAATTTGTGATGAAATAAAACAAATGGTAGACTTAAAACTGCATGTAAAAAGATGGATAACCAATAACTTCTATACCATGCTACATCTAGAATTAATATAATAAATAAGATTAAAATTAATTCTTCAGCGATAGAGATAACTTTTAATGTCAAGATTACTCGCTCTGTTATTGAAACAACACCATTTCCAATTAAAACCATTGATAGAGAATCCGTTATAGGTAAAAAATTTGAAAAAATAAATACGGTAATATATGCTTTTCTTTTACTGGTTTTTAGTTTAAAACTTTTACAAAGAATAAAATATACAAAGAACTCATATATAAGTGACACAAAATAATTACTAAAAAATTGATTTAATATTAGTTCATTCATTTTGATATGCTCCCGTAGCAAAATTAACCTATTATCGCTAAGAAAATATGATCTTTTTCGTAGACAACAAACGATTATTAGTACTATATTACCATGATAAATTAATAATCGTCAATTTTCTATTTTAATAATTCTTAAAAAGAGCGAAATCGAATGAAATATAATATTATTTGTCAAAATTTCTGATTCAGAATTCTTTTTCATATTAACACGTTAATGTAACCTTTTCTATAGGGATGTAATAACTCATAAATTTGACGTCATAACTAATACAATAGTCCTATAAAAATATTCTATATAAGTCTTATTTTAATCATCACAATATCTTTTAATGTAGAATCTAAGCTTATCCTATTCTCAATTATTTATTAATGTGATATATTAATTATTAGTTTAACCTAAATTTAAAGTAATTGGGCTTTTGACAATTATTTATTAATGATAAATAAAATTTAAGAGGAATAAAACCATGAACAATATTATATTAGATGATAATAACCAATTAAATACTGCAAATACCAATCAAAATCAGGAATCCTGGAATAACGAAACATATCAAGCATGGATCAATCGTTTTGGTGAGCCACATGAAGTCAGTCAACGCATGTTAAAAGATCCCGTGAAAATGCTTTCTCATTTATCAAGTAAATTTATTGATGTGAATGGAAAAAAAATAATGAACCTAATGGGTTCGAATGGTACCAAAGCAGTTTCTCTAGCTATTATGGGTGCTACAGTATCCGTAGTTGATTTCTCAGAAGGAAATAAAAGATATGCACTAGAGTTAGCTAAAGAAGCAAATGTAGATATAACCTACATTCTTTCTGATGTACTACAGTTGAGTGACCAATATGTCACTGGTGATTATGATATTGTTTTTGCTGAAATGGGAATCTTACACTATTTCACTGATTTAAAACCATTTATGGATTTAATCTATCGTTTGCTAAAAACAGGTGGATTATTTATAATAAGAGATTTTCATCCAGTCACTACTAAATTAATTTCATCAAGGGGCACTACCGCAAAAATTCGAAAACATAAAGTAACAGGCGATTATTTTGATACTTCTTTAGTAGAAACTGATGTAGCTTATACGAAATATCTAGACGGTAGCGAAGAGACCCACAAAGTTTTATTAAGACATTGGAATCTTGGCGAAGTCATAACCAGTATTGCCTCAAGCGGACTGTTTATTAAAACGCTTGAAGAAGAACAGAATTTATCCAGTGAAGTATTTGATAAAGGAATACCAAAAACATTTACCGTAACTGCAGTTAAATATTTTTAATTATGAATTATACTAAATGAATTATTAGTAAGCATAAAATGAGTGTATATTTTTAAGTAATCCTTACTTAGATGAGATCATGTAAGTAAGTTACAAAAATTTATACACTCATTTTTATGTCTACAGTTTTTAAAACTGTAATTATTATATTCGATTAATTTTGTTGTTCTACTTCAACTTTTTTTATTTCTTTTGTTCTGATTTCTTTACAGATATCATTAATAAATGTATCTAATGGTTTCTGACCTTCATCTCCAAGGAAACGGCTTCTAACGGAGACTAAACCTTCTTCCTCTTCTTTTTGACCAACTACTAACATATAAGGTACTCTATCAAGTCTAGTTTCACGAATCTTATAACCAATCTTTTCTGCTCTTTCATCGATTGTACATTTGATTCCATTGTCTTTTAACTCTGCTGCAACTTTGTTTGCATAGTCATGATATTTTTCTGAAATTGGAAGTACTCTTACTTGCTCTGGACATAACCACGTTGGGAAAAGACCTGCATATTTTTCAATTAAAGTTGCAAGTGTTCTTTCATAACATCCAACACTTGTTCTATGAATGATAACTGGACGTTTCTTTTCACCGTTTTGGTCAATGTAATACATATCAAAACGATCTGCTAAAGAGAAGTCTAACTGTACAGTAATGATTGTATCTTCTTTACCATAAACATTCTTAGTTTGAATATCAAGTTTTGGACCATAGAAAGCAGCTTCGCCTTCTGCTTCTGAGAAATCAATATTTAAATGTTGTAAGATTTCTCTCATCTTAGCTTGAGAACTCTCCCATTGTTCTTCCCCACCAAGATATTTTTCTTTGTGGTTTGGATCCCATTTGGAGAAACGATAAGTAACATCATTCTCTAAACCTAAAGTAGTTAAGCAGTACTTAATTAAATCTACACAACCTTTGAATTCTTCTTCAATTTGCTCTGGAGTAAGGACTAAATGGCCTTCTGAAATAGTAAACTGTCTTACACGAGTTAATCCATGCATTTCACCAGAATCTTCGTTACGGAATAAGGTTGAAGTTTCACCATAACGAATTGGAAGATCACGATAACTCTTTTGGCTATTCTTGTATACATAGAATTGGAATGGGCAAGTCATTGGACGAAGTGCAAATACTTCTGCATCTTCTTTTTCTTCATCGCCAAGAACAAACATACCTTCTTTATAGTGATTCCAGTGGTCTGATATAATATATAAATCTTTCTTTGCAAGCATTGGAGTCTTTGTTCTTACATAACCACGTCTTTCTTCTTCGTCTTCAATCCATCTTTGAAGAGTTTGAATCATTGCAGTTCCTTTTGGCATCATAAGTGGTAGACCTTGACCGATAACGTCAACAGTTGTAAATAACTCCATCTCACGGCCTAATTTATTGTGGTCACGTTTTTTAATATCTTCTAAATGTGCTAAGTATTCATCTAAATCGGAATTCTTAGTAAATGCTGTTCCGTATACACGAGTAAGCATTTTATTCTTTTCGCTTCCTCTCCAGTAAGCACCAGAGGAAGAAATTAATTTGATTGCTTTAATTGCTTTTGTACTCATTAAGTGTGGCCCAGCACAAAGATCTACAAATTCACCTTGTCTGTAGAAAGATATAACAGAATCTTCAGGAAGATCCTTGATTAATTCAACCTTATATGGTTCTTCTCTTTCTTCCATAAACTTAATTGCTTCTTCTCTTGGTAGAGTAAATCTCTCAAGTTCAGCACCTTCTTTGATGATCTTTTTCATTTCTTTTTCAAGTTCATCTAGTGCTGCACGATCAAAAGGTTCGCAATCAAAATCATAATAAAATCCTGTATCGATAGAAGGTCCAATTGCTAATTTCGCATTTGGGAATACTCTTTTTACAGCTTCCGCTAATACGTGGGAAGTTGTATGTCTATATGCAGCTTTACCTGCATCATCATTAAATGTTAATATATTTAATTCACAATCTTCATTAACAACAGTACGTAAATCCACAACTTCACCGTTAATTTCACCAGCACATGCCATTCTAGCAAGGCCTTCACTTATGTCTTTCGCAATATCAATTACGGACATTCCACTTTCATATACTTTTTCTGATCCATCTTTTAATGTAATCTTCATATATAATCTCTCCTTTCACAAAAACACATACATAGGCAATTACGAAACTATATAGTTTATCAAATTGATTATACAATATATACGAATTTTCTAGCTTCAGTTGCCCTAAGGGGCAAGATTCAGCTATAAAACACGTATATATTGTATACTCAATAAGAACATCATTGATGTTTCGCAATTACTTAAAACACATACAAGCTGTGTTTTTTAAAACAACTAAAAAGTTGAGTTAATCTAGAATTTCTAATGACTGTATCGTATGTGACGATTCTAATACAATAAAAAAACTCGTCTCTTCCGATTTGCCTAGATTAACAATTCGAAAGGGACGAGTTACTATTCACTCGCGGTTCCACCCTCATTGGATATGTTTTATAACATTCCCTACTTCATTCAGATTGTAACGTAATCAACGGACCGGATTGGGGTCACTCGGAGGTAGTTTTCAGATGTTTCCTAATGAGACATTCTCAGCATATCATATCTCTCTCTGTAATATTTCGCATCTTACTCTTCTCGTCATCGTTTTAAATATTATGTTTAAATTATAACACCAGCAACTCTTTTGTCAAGTGGTATTTTATCTCACTCGTTTATTATACTATTAGTATAGTATTTTACATTAGATTTTCATGTATATATATTTTAACATAAAATTTTATTAATTATTAATACTATACTCATCTACATGACATATCTATTCATATATTTCCAAACAATTTGTCTTTTAATACAGCTAAAAATTCTCTTACATAATAATTAAAGGTTAATAAATCATCATTTGGAGCACCAAGACCTTGAACTTCTAAAAAACCTAACTTCTTTGCTATACTCATAGCACGATATACATGAAATTTGTTTGTTACTACTACAATACTTTTAGCTTCATCTTGTATTATTTCTTTACTAAATAGTAAATTTTCATACGTATTGGTTGATTTATCCTCTAGTATAATCCTATCTTTCTCAATACCTTTATCAACTAGATAATTACACATTGCTTTTGCTTCAGAGATATCTTCTCCAGTCCCCTGCCCACCAGATACGATAACTAATGTCGTTTCATTTTCTACTAAGTATTCATATGCTGAATCCAAACGATTCTTTAGTGCTTTTGAAACGGTAGTGCCACGAACTTGAGCTCCAAGAACAATAACATAATCAACATCAGTATCAGGAATTTGCCTTCCATTTTGAATGATAATGCCTTCCACAAAAATAAATACAGCAATACATAGTATAAAAACTGACATAACTATAATTCGAACCGATTTCATAATCATTATATTATGAGAATGTAAAAAACGTAATATAAAAGCAAAAATCAAACTACCTATACCCGCTAAAATCCAAAACCAAAGAAAAGCTGTACCTAAACCAGAATAGGAAACTATAGCTACACAGTATCCTAAACTTACTACGCCAATAATTAAAAACAAGATTGCTAAGACATTCATTACTATCTCCCTGACATGTTATCTGTTTTATTCATTTACGTGTGAAATAAATTACTTATCTTTTTTGTTTCCAAGGCTGCACGTTGTTCTGATATGGCATCTCTTTGTATAACTTCTTCATATACCCTTTCCATGTTGCGTGCAAATTCTTCTGTCGAATATTTCTTCATCTTATTTTTTGCATTTACTCCGTATGGAATACCATCTTCATGGAAAAAGATTGCATCTAACCCTTGTATTAAACCATCTTTGTCTCTAAAATCATAACCATTAAAGCCAGGCTCTAATATCTCTTCCAAACACTTATCTTGTTTCGCAACAATAGGTAATCCTGCTGCCATTGCTTCAATATAAGTTAATCCTTGTGTTTCACTCTGAGAAGCACTAACAAATACATCACCCATTTGATAAAATAACCCAATATTATCCCAAGGTTGTGGACCAGTAAATATTATTTTATCCTGTAACTTTATATATTCCACTTGTTGCTTTAGTTTATCCATCTCTGGTCCGCCACCTACGATAACAAATTTAACATTTTCTCTTGTATTCATATAATCTGGCATAGCATCAATAATTTCAGAAATATTTTTTTCTTTTGAAATTCTACCTAAATACAGCAATACTTTATCAGTCTCATGAATACCATACTGTTGTTTTAAATTTTTCACATCATCTCTCGAATAAAATTCTGGATTAAATTTCTTTAAGTTAACACCTGTTGGAACAACAGAAATATCTTTGTACACACTATAATCTAATAACAATTCCTTTACTTTCTCTGTTGGAACAATCACTTGTTCCACAGTATTACAGCATATCTTTGTAAATACTCTTACAAATGCCTTTGCACGTCTATCTAACGTTTTAAAGTGTGTTATGTAGTGAGTATAATCCTCGTAAATTGTATGATAAGTGTGAACCATAGGCAATTTTAATTCCTTAGCCATAATACGTCCAAAAATTCCAAGAGAAAACTCTGTATGGGTATGAATTAAATCTAAATTCAATTTTTTAATTAAAGATGCAAGTTTTGGTTGGTAAAACAATCCAACACGTCGTTCTGTAATTAAGATACATGGTAAACTCGGAACACGAAATACATTATGTTCATATTCTGGAGCTCCTGGAGTTGTTGTTGTAAATACATATACGGTATGTCCTATATGCTCCAATTCATTTTTTAACATAAAGACCGAATTGGCTACACCATTGATTTCAGGATAATAAGTCTCTGTAAATAAACCTATATTCATCTAGTACTCCCTTCCCCGCTAAATATACGTTCTTTTAATTAATTCTAAATTTTCTTTTCGATTAACTACTATACGTATTTAATCTATTGTTATAACAATTTCAATTTAGTTAGTACCAATTAACTTATCTTTTTCTAAGATATGATTAACAAGCCAATCACTTAAGAATTGTAATATTTCAAATAAAGTTTCTGTTTGATTATGATCCATATCATCAAAATTGATTTCATTGATTTTATCTATAAAAGCCGCGTGTTCTATCTTTTGTGAAAACATACGTTTATACTGTATACTTTCCATATATTCTTCTTCATCAGCAAAATGCTTTATAGCATATTCTTTTAATTTATCAATAATATCTACGATATGATCAAACTTATCTGTTATAAAATCATCTTGATAAATTTCATATGCTTCTTGAGCAATTCGAAATAACTCACTATGCTCTTCATCAATCATTTGGATTCCTGTTAAATAATCATCTTTCATTTCAAACATACTTAATCCCTCTTCTTTCTTATTCTTTTGTTTTATAAAATATTTAACCTTATTAAATATTTATCTTTATTTATACTTTATACTAATTACGAAGCTATAGTTTAATAGCTTCTTCCCATTTATCTTCATTGAATCCTATTAAAACAAAGTTATCTGCGATTAAAAGTGGACGTTTTACTAACATTCCGTGGCTAGCCAATAAGGTTAATTGCTCATCTTCTGACAGAGTTTCTAATTTTTCCTTTAGCTTTAAATCCTTATACATAAGACCACTGGTATTAAAAAACCTTTTTATCGGAAGGTCTCCCATTTGTAACCACTGAGATAACTCTTCTTTCTTTGGGTTTTGAATTGTAATATCTCTGTCTATATAATGTATGTTTTTCTTATCAAGCCAACTCTTTGCTTTTTTACAAGTAGAACATTTTGGATATTCTATAAAAATAAAACTCATAACTAAACTCCTTCTACCACTAATAATGAAATAATTAATTGCATTTTAAAAGTATATTTTTTAGTATACATTTTATATATGTTATGACTTTAAGTTGTTTCGATATTTATAGGAACAAAATCTCTTATTTCTAATTGATTTTCATCCACAAAACAATCTACAGCCATTAAGTGTACTCCATTTTTAGCAGCTTCTTTTAGGGCTTCGCCAAATTCAGGGTGAGTTGCATTATTTGGTTCAAAAAACTTAACATCCTTCATTTGAACAACGAACAACAGATATGCTTCGAAACCTTGTTGTATACAATTGCTAAGTTCTCTTATATGCTTAATTCCCCGCTCAGTTGGAGCATCTGGAAATCTTACGATACCATCATCTTCTAGTGTAACACCCTTAACTTCCATAAATATCTTTTTATCATCTGCTTCAATGTATAAATCAAATCTTGAATTACCAAAGGTTTTTTCAGGCTTTATTAATGTTACATTATGAAACAATCCCCCTGCTTTTATCCATTCAAAAGCAACCTTATTAGGTGCTTGGGAATCCATATTGATTAACCTATTACCCTTCTTTACTCCTATGAGAGAATATTTTGTTTTTCTAGTTGGATTATTATTTTTTTCTAGAAATACCATTGTCCCAGGTATCAGTAATTCTTTACATCGCCCCGTATTCTTAACATGGCAAATCTCATCCTTTCCCATTATTTCAACGACGGCTATAAAACGATTTGGTCTTTCTTTAAATATGCCAGTGATTATATTTTCATATATCATAAACCCTCTAATTCTATTAAATGTTTATAGGTACAAAATTTGTAACTTCTCAATCCATATATTAATATAATGCCTTGTAACATACAATTCCATTTTTTATTACTTTGTTATTTTTTGAACTCATTTATTTTATATAATGACTGATTATATCATTTCTACTTTTTCGAATCAATCATTTCAAAGTGAGAAAAATAGAATATTTAGGAATATTCTAGAAACTTTACATAATTTTAACTTTATTTTTACATATTCTTGCCTTATAATGAAAATGTATTAATTCAAAATGTGTAGAAATTATTTCTAAAGTGTATAATATATAACAGTTAATGCATATACTGTTAAAATGAAAGGAAGTATGAATGACATGAAAAAGTTTGGTAAATTTTTATTTGGCACAGTATCCGTTGCTACTCTTGCATGTGGTGCTTATTATTTGTACAAAAATTTCGTAAACAAAGATTCATCTGATGATTTTGATGAATTTGAAGATGAATTCGAAGACTTTGATACGGAAGACGATACTGAAACTGAAAATAAAACAGATTCTCGTGAATATGTATCAATTAATATAACATCAGATGGAAGCACAAAAAATGTATCCGAAGATGAATCTTCAGATGAAGAAGATTCTTCAGATGATGAAGAAACACTAGAATAATAATATGAATATAGGGTTGTTATAAAATTAATGTGAATGCACTTGCATTGACTTAATTTTGTAACAACCCTTTTTTTATTAGTTATGTTAATTTGTGCTAGTTTAAGATAATGCTATATCTAAAAAGCTCATTAGCATAAATCCTAACATTGCACCAATTGTTGCGGAATGTCCATATAGATGTGAATCATTTTGTGATTCTGGTATTAATTCCTCAACTACTACGAATACCATTGCACCTGCTGCAAAGGATAATGTATAAGGAAGTATCTCGCTTATGGTACTTGCTAACAATGCACCAAATACAGCTGCAATTGGCTCTACTATACCAGATGCCTGACCATAAAAGAAACTTTTCAATCTAGAATGTCCATCTCTTCTAAGAGGTATAGATACTGCTGCACCCTCTGGAAAGTTTTGAAGTGCTAT
This sequence comes from Anaerocolumna sp., assembly GCA_029239975.1. Taxonomy (GTDB): domain Bacteria; phylum Bacillota; class Clostridia; order Lachnospirales; family Lachnospiraceae; genus Anaerocolumna. The sequence continues at coordinate 1,110 of JARBTX010000090.1, read as the reverse complement.
ACCAACTACTAGAATAATAGCACTGGCAATGGATGTTTTCTCCACATTTTGTAGTGAACCAAAAGCAACACCGTAAGATAGACCTTCTGGTATGTTATGAAGTGTAATAGCTGTTACTAATAAGATACTTCTTGTTAAAGTAGATCTTGTTATTTTACCCACACCACCCCTTGGTTGATCTTCCATATGATGAACGTGAGGTAAAAATTTATCAGCGGCAAATAAAAATAATCCACCTAGTCCAAAGCCACCAACTACAGGCAACCAAGGCATACTAGAATTTTCGGATAACTCTAATGCAGGTAATAATAATGACCAAAATGATGCTGCAAGCATAATTCCTGATGCAAAACCTAGCATTAGATTAAGTATTTTGGGCTTAATTTCTTTGAAGAAGAATACCATTGCTGCACCTAATGCAGTCACTCCCCAAGTAACTAACCCACCTAAAAAAGCCATTAATACGGGACTCATAACTTAAACCCTCCTATTTAATTTTTATCTTTTGTATTTTGTAACTTATTCTTTATCTTATTTTAAAAATAAATTAACCTGATCTAATAGGGTTTGTGAATCATCGACCTGATAATAAATGTTACTATTTTCATTTTCATTCACTTGAATTCCATTCCCTAATAATATGGTATATGTTTGATTTGTTGTTTTTATTTCTACTTTATAATCCCAAGTATCATTTAGATTATTATCCATTTGTGTAAGAGTAAATCCATCTAATATTGTATAGAACTCCTGCACTTTGCTAGACTCTATAGTCAAAACTTCTTGGGCTTTATTTGTTACCGTAAATAACTCCACTTCTTCTCCTGTGAACGGAAATAAACTTGTGAAATAATTACCACTATAACTACCAGTTATCCCACCACCATCTTTTTGCACTTCAGATTCTGTGTTTGGTGTCTCAGCAGCTGTTAGACTAGAAGTTGCATTATCGAAAGTAGTATCTTCTGATGAATCCTCTGCATCTAATATATTTATCTCAGCTGATTCTTCACCATTCATATCGGTAGTTGCACTTTCATCTGCCATAAACTTTTCATCTGATGCAGATTCTGCACTCATACTATCAGAAGAAATTTGTGTATTATTTTT
>JARBTX010000171.1 GCA_029239975.1 Anaerocolumna sp. | reverse complement strand
TGCTCATAAGCTTCCTTGGTTAGTGGTAATTCAATTTCTTCACAGGTTAAAGCAACTTCATCTGGTTTTTCTTCCATTCCAATTCGAGATTTATAGGTTAAAATATAGTTCTCATTACTCTTTCTTATACGAACGGTAGGTTTTGTACAAAGATACCCTTGCTCTATCTCTTTTTTCTCATATTGCTCAAGGTTTTCTGGTAACCTTTTAATCGTAAATTTTCTTTCTATCTCCATAGTTCCTCCAATATTTTTAAAAGTTTAGGAATTAACATTCTTATATTATTGTTACAATATAAAGCATTAAATATTTGTCCTTAACAAACAATATCTTAAGACTTTATCAAAACATATTATGTAGTTTATTTTTACTAATTCATTCATTTATGGTCAATCGATAATCATAATTATCCTCAATTATTTTGTATCCAATTTTTTTATATGCATGATTTGATATAGGATTGTTTCTATCTACAAATAAAGTGCAAAATTGATTATGCTCTAGCATATTTTTACTAAGGGAATATACATTAGATACCGCATACCCTTTGCCCCTATACTCTTTCGGTGTATAAACATAATTTACACATATTCCATGAATTAATTGTCTAGATACAGCAGCCATAGATACAATCTCAGAATCTGTATTTACATAAACGTAAAATCGTTTGGCTTCAATCATTTGTTCAGCTCGCAGGATTTGTTCATCTATTTTCAGTTCTTCACTAAGTGCTTCCCTAGCAAAGTCCACAATCCATTCTGCAATTATGTTCGTATCTTCAGATGTAGCCAATCTACAAATTCCATCAGATAAGTTTACATCTAATAATTCTCTTAATTCCATTATATCCATAGCTAAATGTTCCGTAAAAATACTATTTCTATTTATTTCTTTATAATATTCGCAAAACGTATCGCAAATAAATTTGCTTGCATTTAAGCCTTTCATATGAATTTTATTATCGATGATATAATGAACTAATTCAGTAATAGCAGCTTTGTGAAATTCACTTTCTACCCCATAAATAATTAAATTATATGGTATAACATTACAAAACAATATAATGGCCTTATTAGTATCATCTGATACCTTACCAAATAATAAATCAGGATTGCACTTTTTTTCTTTATTATTAATAGCATTAAATAATAATAACTGGCTAACTGCCTCTTTTTCTAATAACAATTTTTCATTCTCTTCTAGAAATTTATTTGGTGTTTTATAAATCTTAACATTCATAATCAGTTCACCTCCTATGTTCATGTATTTATACTGATTACTAAATCTATATTTCATTAATAATTAATATTCTTAAGTTTAATTGTATATTGTAATAATGATCATCCAACCATTAAAATACCTTTTAATATCTTATAATACCTTCTGCCCATTAATTATAAGTTGAAATTTTAAATTAAGCTTTCTTGCTGCTTTTTTACATAATATCATACGATCCAAAAAGATTTCAAAATAATCCATTACGGATGAAAACTCTGTATCAATAGTTAGATTTAAAGCAATTTTCGTCTTATCTTCACTTATTATAGTCTTAGCTTCTTTCACTGCAAAATTCACTCTATCATGTATATCAAAACTTGCAAAGTCTTGATTTCTAACTCTTGTAAATCGTACATCAGTTTTATCAGCAAGTATTAAGGCTGCTGCTACTTCATTGACTGGAACTGCAGTACTTTCGTCATGATTACCAATGGCTGATATTATAATACCAATATCATTTGCATCCATTCCCATCTTATCTAAGATACGAAATGCCATAACTGCTCCACTTTGAGCATGATCGACACGGTTGATTACATTTCCAATATCGTGCATATACCCAGCTATTTGTGCTAATTCAATCAAATGTTCTTTATAACCCATAGTAGTCAAAATATATTTCGCTACATTAGAAACAATTCCTACATGAGCAAAGCTATGCTCTGTATAGCCTAAAGTTGCTAATGAATCGTCTGCCATCTTAATATATGTTTTTATTTGATCATTATTTTTAATATCTTTATATGTTATCATTCAAATACTCCTTTTATCTTATATATTTAATAGGCAATTACGTAACATCCAAGTTATCCTAATTGATGATACATATACATGTTTTTAGCTGAATCTTGCACCTTAAGGCTACTGAAGTTATTAATTCTTCTATTGTATCATCGACTTATTATATATAATTTCGCAATTACCTAATCATAATAAAAACTATGATTGCTATTATACACTTGTTGGTAATAAATAACAACGCTGGTTTTTTAAGTAATTGTAATGGTTTTGTAAATTTGATATACTTTATTCATGTGGTATAATAGTTAATTGCGAAACGTTTACAACTATGATGTTTCGAAATTACCTAACGTTATAATACTGTGTGGTAAATGAAGTTTACTTTCTATGATAAAAATACGTTACTTACATATTCTTATTTTAATTTTCTTTTGTAAAAATTATACACAAATGAAAGAAAGGAATAACCTATGGATAATCACGTTTTATGGTATAAAGAAAAACAGGTTCTAAGAACCATTGAAAGTTTAAAGAAAAATAATATGGAAGGTTATTTTGTAGAAAATACTGAAGAGTTAAAACAATTACTCGATACCCTTATGGAAGAAAAGTCTGTTGTGGGAGTTGGTGATTCTATGACTCTTTTTAGTGAAGGAATTATTGATTATTTAAGATCTGGTAAATATACTTTCTTAGATAAATACGAAGAAGGAATCACTAGCGAAGAAAAAAAACAAATTTACATACAAAATTTTTCTGCTGATACTTTTTTAAGCAGTACCAATGCATTAACCGAGAATGGTGAGCTTTATAACATCGATGGTAATGGAAGTAGAGTTGCCCCTATGTTATATGGTCCGAAGCAAGTAATTATTGTTGCAGGTATAAATAAACTTGTGAAAGACCTAAAAGAAGCAGAAATTAGGGTAAGGAATTACGCAGCGCCGATAGATGCCAAACGACTTGGCAAAGACACTCCTTGCACTACCTTAGGTTATTGCGTTGATTGTAAAAGCGTGAATCGAATCTGTAATGACTTTGTAGTTATTAGAAGGCAGTTTATAAAAGATAGAATAAAGGTTATTATTGTTGATAAGGAACTAGGATATTAATCTGATAATAAAATTACATAATATATAATCCAAATTTTAAAGGTTTTGTAATGAATCATTTAATAATTTAATTTGTATATTTATGCCATACATTTTAATTTTTAACCATCTTCTATCATACTTTTTAACAATAAAAATAACAATAAATTCTTTCTTTATTATTGATTACATATACTTTACAACAGTATTTTCCATAATTTTATCTTTATTTAAACATTTCGACCATTAACTTTCACTTGAAAATATTAAAAAAGTATGTATAATCTATTAAGTAACCCTAGAGTTACCTATAACTTTCAAGTAAGGAGCATGTATGAGCATTTTAAATGTAACTAATCTCACTCATGGTTTTGGCGACAGAGCAATCTTTAATAATGTATCTTTCCGTCTTTTAAAGGGAGAGCACATAGGCCTAGTAGGCGCTAATGGTGAAGGTAAATCCACCTTCTTAAATATAGTAACCGGAAAATTAATGCCAGATGAAGGTAATATTGAATGGGCTAAAAACGTTAGAGTTGGTTATTTAGATCAGCATTCTGTTTTAGAAAAAGGAATGACCATTCGTAAAGTATTAAAATCCGCATTTTCCTATCTATTTGATTTAGAAATTAAAATGAATTCTTTATGTAATCAAATGGCAGATGCAGAAGCCGACGATTTAATGGCAATTATGGATGAATTCGGTACGATACAAGATATATTGGATCATAATGATTTTTATGCAATTGATTCAAAAGTGGATGAAATCGGACGTGCGCTTGGTTTAGAAGCAATCGGCATGGAACAGGATGTTACTGAATTAAGTGGTGGCCAAAGAACCAAAGTATTATTAGGAAAATTATTATTAGAAAAACCTGATATCTTACTTCTTGACGAGCCTACAAACTATTTAGATACGGTGCACATAGAATGGCTCAAACGTTACCTACAAGATTATGAAAATGCTTTTATCCTAATCTCCCATGACATACCTTTTTTAAATAGTGTAATTAATATCATTTATCATATGGAAAATGCAGAATTAAACCGTTATGTTGGTGATTATAATAAATTCCAAGAAGTATATGAAGTAAAGAAGTCACAATTAGAGGCTGCATATAAAAAGCAACAACAAGAAATCAGTGAATTAGAAGACTTTGTTGCTAGAAATAAAGCAAGAGTTTCAACTAGAAATATGGCAATGTCCAGACAAAAGAAATTAGATAAGATGGACGTAATTGAACTTGCAAAAGAAAAACCAAAGCCAGAGTTTTACTTCAAAGAAGCTCGTGCTGCCGGCAAATATATATTCCAAACAGAACACCTTGTAATTGGATATGATGAGCCATTATCGAAACCACTTACTCTAAGTATGGAACGTGGTGATAA
>JARBTX010000170.1 GCA_029239975.1 Anaerocolumna sp. | reverse complement strand
CAAGCATTGATGGATAAACTTAAGATTAGTGAAGTACTAGCTAGATTATTGGTGAATCGTAATCAGGAAAAAGTAGAAGACATAGAAGTTTATCTTAATCCAGAACTTGAACGTTTACATAACCCATTACTTATGAAAGATATGGCCAAAGCATGTGATATCCTATCCGATAAAATTAAGACCGGAAAGAAAATTCGCATTGTTGGTGACTATGATGTTGATGGAGTTGCATCTACCTTTGTACTATATACTGCATTGAGTTTATGTGGCGCAAAAGTTGATTATGAAATACCAGATAGAATAAAAGATGGTTATGGGATTAATATTAATATTATAGAAGCAGCTTATAACGAAGGTGTTGATACTATTTTAACTTGTGATAATGGAATTTCAGCGATTAGCCCAGTGGATAAAGCGAAAGAATTAGGAATGACAGTTATCATAACCGACCATCATGACATCCCATTTGTGGAAGAAAATGAAATTAAACAGTACTGTTTACCAAATGCAGATGCAGTTGTAAATCCAAAACAAGAAGATTGTAACTATCCCTTTAAAGTATTATGTGGTGCAGCAGTTGCGTATAAATTAATACAAGTACTATTTGAGAAATTTCATATTAATCAAAATGAAACAGATAAACTGTTAGAAATCGTTGCTATTGCGACCGTATGTGATGTAATGGACTTAGTAGATGAAAACCGTATTATGGTTAAAAATGGTTTAAGGTTAATGAAAAAGACAAAGAATTTTGGTCTAAAAGCTTTATTAGAAAAAAATAATATAAACCTGGCTGGTTTATCTGCATATCACTTAGGATACATTATTGGACCATGTCTGAATGCGTCTGGTAGATTAGATACTGCAAAAAAAGGATTACATCTCTTACTGTCTAAAACAGAAGAAGAGGCAAATCGCTTGGCAGATGAACTAAAACAATTAAATGATGTAAGAAAAGATATGACTGCTAAAGGTCTTGAAAAAGCAATACAGTTAGTTGAAACTAGTGATATGAAACAAGATAAAGTATTAGTCGTATATTTAGATGATTGTCATGAGAGTTTGGCAGGGATTATAGCAGGTAGATTAAAAGAAAGATACTATAAACCAGCAGTGGTGCTTACCAATGCAGAGAATCAGGTAAAAGGCTCTTGTCGTTCCATTGAACAATATAATATTTATGAAGAATTAACCAAGTGCAAAGATTTATTATTAAAATATGGTGGACATCCTATGGCGGCTGGATTATCACTAGATAATGAAAAAGTAAGTCATTTGCGTTTAGCCTTAAATAATAATACTATACTAACTGAAGAAGACTTTATTCCTAAGATATCAATTGATGTAGTGTTACCTCTTGGCTATCTGAATGAAAATTTAATAGAAGAATTAGAATTATTAGAACCCTTTGGCAAAGGTAATCAAAAACCTATATTTGCCGAAAGGAATCTACATATTAGAAAAGCAACAATTCTTGGAAAGAATTCAAATGTATTAAAACTGATTGTAGTTAATGAATATGGTAAAGTAATGGATGCTATGTACTTTGGTGATAAAGAAGCATTTCTTCAAAGCGTTGTAGATACTTATGGGCAAGCTGAAGTAGACAAGATGTTTCAAAGTCGAGAGAATAAAGTAACTTTATCAGTAACCTATTATCCAAGTATAAATGAGTATGGTGGAAATCGTACTGTTCAAATCATTATTCAGAATTATCAGTTAGTTGCTTCCTAATTATTATGAAATATAAAGCTTTACTTATTAAAATAAATTGCTATTTTAAAGTAGAAATGTTATAATACACTTTGGCGTTCTTTCTTATTGAAGGAAGAATTTATGGCAGTGTATGCATGAAAAATGAAGAAAAGAGGCTATATTATGAAGAAGTTAGAAGAATATATAAGAAGTATACCTGATTTCCCAGAGGAAGGTATTATCTTTCGTGATGTAACTAGTGTATTACAAGATAAAGATAGCTTAAGAATGTCAATTGACCAAATGCAAGCTTGTTTAGATGGATTGGATATAGACGTTATTGTTGGACCTGAATCAAGAGGATTTATTTTTGGTGTACCGATTGCATATAATTTAAATAAAGCATTTGTTCCAGTTCGTAAAAAAGGTAAACTTCCTTGTGAAACAATTGAAATGGAATATGAATTAGAATATGGTACAGCTACTATAGAAATGCATAAAGATGCCATCAAACCTGGACAAAAAGTTGCTATCATAGATGACTTAATTGCAACAGGTGGTACAATCGAAGCCATTACTAAGATTATTGAAAGCTTAGGCGGAGAAGTTGTTAAGATTGTATTCTTAATTGAATTAGAAGGACTTCACGGAAGAGATAAATTAAAAGGTTATAATGTTGATGCAGTTATTAAATATGAAGGTAAATAATTAAATTTAACATACTATAAAAAGTATAATAATACAGATATATATTTGTATTTTATCAGTAACAAAAGTTATTGATAAATAATAATATATATCTGTTTTTATTTTATAAAGATTAATATATTTAAATAAATTTACTGAACCAATTTAGCTATCTTCGGTAATAATATTATTAAAATAAAATTGTAATGACAAAATCTCCAAGGATTAGTCATAATACAATAAATCAATTGATTTTTTATAATTAATTGATTATAATTATAAGATAATTAAAAAGAGGTGGTGATTTCATGGAAAACAAGACGAACTTAGCGAGTAATAATGATAACAATGACCAAAATTTCGAAGAGATAAATACGCCTGCAGATTTTACAAGTCCTGAAGAGTTATTCAATCGATTAGTAAAAATCGTGGAAAGTTATCATCCGTCTGCTGATATTTCCATGATTGAAAAAGCATACCATGTTGCAGATTTAGCTCACAAGAATCAATTTAGAAAATCAGGTGAGCCTTATATTATACATCCATTATGCGTGGCTATTATTTTAGCAGAATTAGAATTAGATAAAGAAACCATTGTAGCAGGTTTGCTTCATGATGTTGTTGAAGATACCGTATGTACGGTAGAAGAGTTATCAAAAGATTTCAACGATGAAATTGCATTGCTAGTAGATGGAGTTACAAAGTTAACACAATTAAATTATTCGAAAGACAAAGTTGAGATACAAGCTGAAAATCTTAGAAAAATGTTCTTAGCAATGGCAAAGGATATTCGTGTAATTCTAATTAAATTAGCCGATCGCTTACACAATATGCGGACGCTTCAGTATCAATCACCAACCAAACAAAAAGAAAAAGCACGAGAAACCATGGATATTTATGCTCCGATTGCACAAAGACTTGGTATCTCTAAAATAAAAATTGAATTAGATGATTTATCTTTAAAATATTTAGAACCTGAAACCTATAAAGAATTAACTGAAAAAATTAATTCTAAAAAAGGTGAAAGAATTGCAATTATTAGAAGTATAGTAGAAGAAGTTAAATTTCACATTAAAGAAGCTGAAATTGAGGCTAAAATTGATGGTCGTGTGAAGCACTTCTTCAGTATTTATAAAAAGATGGTAAATCAAAATAAAACTCTAGATCAAATCTTTGATTTATTTGCAGTACGTATTATTGTTGATACTGTTAAGGATTGCTATGCAGCACTTGGTGTCATACATGAGATGTACAAACCAATTCCAGGTCGTTTTAAAGATTACATTGCAATGCCAAAGCCTAATATGTACCAGTCACTTCATACAACATTAATCGGCCCAAATGGACAGCCATTTGAAATTCAGATAAGAACTTATGAAATGCATCGTACAGCAGAATTTGGTATTGCTGCACACTGGAAGTATAAGGAAGGTATTGATGGTAAGAACAACCAAGATACAGAAGAAGCAAAACTTACTTGGCTTCGCCAAATACTTGAGTGGCAGAGAGATATGTCGGATAATAAAGAATTCTTAAGTCTACTTAAGAGTGATTTAGATCTATTCTCAGAAAGTGTTTATTGCTTTACCCCATCCGGAGATGTTAAGAATCTTCCAAATGGCTCAACACCAATTGATTTTGCTTACAGCATTCATAGTGCAGTTGGTAATAAGATGGTTGGAGCTAGGGTAAATGGAAAGTTAGTTAACATTGATTATGTGATTCAAAACGGTGATCGAATTGAAATCATCACTTCACAGAATTCAAAAGGTCCAAGTAGAGATTGGTTATCTTTAGTTAAGAGTACTCAAGCGAAAAATAAGATAAATCAGTGGTTTAAGACAGAACTAAAAGATGATAATATTACACGCGGTAAAGAAATGATTTTAGCTTATTGCAAAAATAAGAATATTAATTTTAGTGACTTATTAAAACCAGAATATGTAAATAAAGTGATGGCAAAATATGGATTCCGTGATTGGGATTCTATTTATGCAGCGGTTGGCCATGGTGGATTAAAGGAAGGCCAAGTCGTTAATAAGTTAAAAGACGAATACGATAAAAAATACAAAAAAGAAATTACAGATGAAAAAGTACTTGAAAGTATTGCAGATACAAAAGAGAATCGCCAGTCAACTGTTATCAAAT
>JARBTX010000089.1 GCA_029239975.1 Anaerocolumna sp. | reverse complement strand
ATGAGCGTTATATCAATGAAGCAATTACTTGAAGCAGGTGTACATTTTGGACACCAAACAAGAAGATGGAACCCTAAAATGGCAGAGTACATCTACACAGAAAGAAACGGAATCTACATCATCGACTTACAAAAATCTGTAGGTAAAGTAGACGAAGCTTACTATGCAATCAAAGATGTTGTTGCTAACGGTGGTAAAGTTCTTTTTGTTGGTACTAAGAAACAAGCTCAAGATTCTGTTAAATCAGAAGCTGAACGTTGTGGAATGTACTATGTAAATGAAAGATGGTTAGGTGGTATGTTAACTAACTTCAAAACTATCCAATCTAGAATTGCAAGATTAAAACAAATCGAAACTATGTCCCAAGACGGAACTTTTGAAGTTCTTCCTAAAAAAGAAGTTATCGAACTTAAAAAAGAATGGGAAAAACTTGAAAAGAACCTTGGCGGAATTAAAGATATGAAGAGAATTCCTGACGCAATCTTCGTAGTAGATCCTAAGAAAGAAAGAATCTGCGTCCAAGAAGCTCAAACATTAGGTATTCCATTAATTGGTATTGCAGATACTAACTGTGATCCTGAAGAATTAGACTATGTAATTCCTGGTAATGATGATGCGATCAGAGCGGTTAAATTAATCGTAGCTAAAATGGCTGACGCTGTTATCGAAGCAAACCAAGGAACTCAAATGACTGATACTACTGACGTTTCTGAAAGTGTTGAAGAAGTAGCAGGAGATTTAGTAGAAGCATAATCAAATAAATGGAGGTATTTTAACATGGCTATTACAGCAGCAATGGTAAAAGATTTAAGAGAAATGACCGGTGCCGGCATGATGGATTGTAAAAAAGCACTTGCTGAAACTGACGGTGATATGGATAAAGCAGTAGAATTCTTAAGAGAAAAAGGTCTTGCAGCAGCTGAAAAGAAAGCTGGAAGAATCGCAGCAGAAGGTGTTTGTGCAGCTAACATTAGTGAAGATGGCAAAACAGCAGCTATCGTAGAAGTTAACAGTGAAACTGACTTTGTTGCTAAGAATGATACATTCAAAACTTTCGTAGCAAACGTAGTAAATCAAGCAATCAAAACAAATGCAACTGATATTGATGCATTTTTAGCTGAAGCTTGGGCACAAGATACTACTAAGACAGTAAAAGAAGAATTATCTTCATTAATCTCAATCATTGGCGAAAACATGAACATCAGAAGATTCCAAAAAGTTGTTGCAGAAAATGGTTTTGTAGAATCTTACATCCATGGCGGCGGAAGAATTGGTGTTTTAGTTGAAGCTGAATGTGCTGTTGCTAATGATGCAGCTAGAGAAGCAGCTAAGAACATTGCTATGCAAATCGCAGCGATCTCTCCAAAATATGTACAAAGAACTGAAATTCCAGAAGATTACATTGCACATGAAAAAGAAATCTTAAAAGCTCAAGCAATGAATGAAAACACTGGAAAGCCTGAAAACATCATCGAAAAAATGATCGAAGGACGTTTAAACAAAGAATTAAAAGAAATTTGTTTAGTAGACCAAGTTTATGTTAAAGATGGTGATTTAACAGTTCAAAAATACCTTGATCAAGTATCTAAAGAAATCGGTACAACAATCACAATCAAGAGCTTTGTTCGTTTCGAAACTGGCGAAGGTATTGCTAAAAAAGAAGAAAACTTTGCAGAAGAAGTTGCAAAGCAAATGGGATTATAATATTTAAAAGACAGCAACTTCGTCTTACGAAGATTGCAAAGCAAATAGGAATATAAGCGTTTAGCATAAGCGTAATTCGAATAGAAAGGTCCGATGAGAGTTCACTCTCAATCGGGCCTTTTTTTCGGATTGCGCGCCGCACGGATATGAGCATGGAGCCCGAGAGGAGTTGTCGGGCGGGAATGCGAATAGACAAGCTTGTGTAAACGCGCCAGCCCCCTATGAGGAAGAAGCGAAGCGAATTCCGAATAGGACATGGATTGAAGCTGAGTGGTGTTAAGTATTATTATAACATGACTTTATAAGAGTCTCTAAAAGCCTGTAACTATGGCATATATGCATATTACAGGACTTTTGGGTCTCTTTTATTTTGAATTTCATTACCACGTAAAAGGGCAGTGTAACTTGCTTCGTTTTGCGTAAAATTTGCGTACAACAATCTTTGGGGAAGTTTACGTAAATTATATAAAACATACATAGTAATCAACTGTAGATTATTGAAGTTTTGAATTTTTGAGCATTGTAATATTTTACATTAGGATTGGTTATTAGATAACCAGTCCTTTTTGTATGCCATGCGATACTTGCGTATGTAAAGGATCAAACCCAGAAATCTGCATACTTGTATATATGCGAAAATACATAAAAGAATATGCTAAATATGGGGGTAAGTAAGGTGAATTGTCAGGGTTTTTTCCAGATATACACAATGGTAATATTAATTAAGCTTAAGAGAATTCTTAAGTAATATAATTATTGGGAGGAAAAAGAATGAAGAAGTTGGTAAGTCTTTTATGCATCATGGTACTTGCAATTAGTATGCTTTCAGGTTGTTCAAAGAAGAAAGACAATGAACCTGCTAGCACAAACACACCTCAGTCAGAAACAAATACAGGAGACGATAGTACTCCTGCACCAACATCTGCTGAAACAACAACTGCTGAACCAAGAGTTTTAACTTGGATCAACGATGCAACAGATGGATGGGTAAGAAACTTTAACCCATTAGCTGCAGATGTTAAATCATGGGCTCTTGGATTTATGTTTGAGCCATTGGTTATCTTCAATACATATCAAAACAATGAAGAGACTATGTGGCTTGCAGAGGATGTTATCTCAGAACCTGACAATGTAACTATTACTATTAAAGTTCGAAAAGGTGTTAAGTGGAGTGATGGTGAAGACTTCACAGCAGATGATGTTTACTTTACGTATACCTACGATAAGAAATATCCAGAAATCGATCGTAATGGTAACTGGGATTCTGTAGCAGCTGACGGAACAGTATTGAAAGGTAAATTTAAAGATGTAGTAAAAGTTGATGATTACACAGTTCAGATCATCATGAACGAACCAAACCGTTTTGCAAGAAATGATGTTTTGTTAACACGTTGGATGCTCCCAGAACACATTTTTAAAGATGTTACAAATCCAGCTAGTTATGTAATGGAAACTCCTGTTGTAACTGGTGCATTCTCAGAAGTTTTATCCTTTACACCTGAGATGATTCTTTTAGGCCGCAATCCATACTTCTGGAATGGTGACAACCTACAAGTTGACCAGATGAAGATTCCACAACATAATGGTAATGAAGCTGCTACTGCTTTATTACAAACTGGTGAAATCGATTGGACTCACATTATGATTGCTGATATCGAGAACACTTATGTTCAAGGTGATGCTCATAAGAAATATTGGTATGGTATGAATGACGGTGTTCGTTTAGCATTCAACTACATGACTCCTAATAAGGATAATTTGAAAGCATTCCAGACTCCTGATTTCAAACGTGCATTATCAATGGCAATCGATCGTCAAGGTATTATTGATTCTGCAGTTTATGGATATTTACAATCAAATGTTCCATCTAATACTGGTTTACCACCAGCATTATTCGGATACATGAGTGATAAAGCTCAAGCTGAGATGGCTAAATATACTACATATAATATGGAAGGAGCAAAAGCTTTACTTACAAAAGCAGGCTTCGTTGATGTAGATGGTGACGGATTTGTTGAGAATCCAGATGGATCTAAGATTGCATTTGAAATCCTTTCTCCAGCTGGTTGGACAGATTGGAACGATGGTTCTGCAATCGTAGCTCAGAACTGGCAAGACATCGGTGTTAATGCTACAGCAAAAGCTATTGATCTTTCTTTAATCCAAGAAACTTGGGCTACAGGTGAGCATGATGTATTATATTCTGGATATGGTGCAACTGCTAATATCTGGAAGTTCTACTATGATACAATTGGTAACCAAGCAAATGTTAAACAATCTAACTGGTGGACATTAACTCAGACAAACTACGTGAGTGATGAACTTACTGCTTTAATCGCTGAGATGCCTACTGCTAGTGATGCAAGAGTAAAAGAGATTACTGAAGCAGTTGAAATGTACTATGCTGAAAATATGATCAATATTCCATTATTCTTTAATGGTAATTGGTATGTTTACAGTGATGCTAGATGGACTGGATGGGCAACAGCTGAAAATCCATTCGTTAACCCAGCAATCTGTAATCATGATATGAAGATCCTTCAATTAATGGCATTAAAGCCGGTTGAATAATGTTCTATAAAGTTGATTAGTAAAGTTATGATTGGCGATGCTTGTGTTACAGGTATCGCCATCATATGAAAACTGGAGGTTCGATAAATGAAATACATCTTAAAGCGTTTATACTTTTATCTGATAGCATTTTTCGGCGCGATTACATTGAACTTTTTCTTACCCAGAATGATGCCAGGCAACCCAGTGCAAATGTACATTGCTTCGTTATATCAAGGTGGAGGAACGATTAATCCTGAAATGATTCGTGCAGTGGAAAAAATGTATGGTTTTGATATGAATGAGCCACTTTTTGTTAGTTATATAAATTATATTAAAAATATCTGTCAAGGAGATTGGGGAATATCATTTTCCCGTTATCCACAAACTGTAATTGATGCAGTACAGCGTGGTTTAAGTTGGACTGTTTTCCTAATGGGAACAGCCCTTGTAATTGGATTTATTGTAAATACATTATTAGGAATATTAGTTGCTTGGAAGCGTGGTAGCAAATTAGATATAAACTTAACACTGGGTGGACAAATCTTGGCTAATATACCTGCAGTAATCATAGCACTTGTTCTTAGCTATACATTAGCATATTCAGGTATTTTCCCAAGAGGATACGCTGTCACTCCGTTATTCGTAGCTGAAACAAAAATAGATTATTTAAAAGATGTTATGTATCATGCTTTTTTACCATTAACAGCAGTATTTATTTCGGGTCTTGGCGGAATTATGGGTATGAGAGCTAATATGATTAATCAATTAGGTGAAGATTATATCACAATGGGTATAGCAAAGGGTGTTCCTGAACGTAAAATCATGTTTGGCTATGGTGCAAAGAATGCATTGTTACCTGTTGTAACTTCGGTTGCAATGTCTGTTGGATTCCTTTTAGGTGGTTCTTTGATTGTTGAGGAAATATTTAACTATCCTGGATTAGGCCACGTTATGGTGCAGGCAATCGGGCGTAGAGATTATCCATTGATGCAAGGAATCTTACTTATGTCAACAATCTTGATGCTCACCTGTAACTTTATTGCTGACATTGCTATCCTTTTCTTAGATCCTAGAATAAGAAGACAAGGTGTAGGAAATAATTGATGAGAATTTTTTGTATAGAATGGATGTGCAATACAGACACAATCAATTAGAAAGTTAGAGGTGAATGGAATGAAAAAAATATGGAATTCAAGACCAATTAGGTTTTTACGCAGCAGTCCTAAAACAACATTTGGTTTTCTAATAATTTTTATCATTGTCATGCTATGTTTTGGTGCTGGAATTTTTACCGGTTATAATCCGAGTGAACGATTCGCTGGACAATATCATGTTGCACCAAATGGTGAACACATTTTAGGTACGACACAGCTTGGTCGTGATGTTTGGTCACAAACATTATATGGAGGAAGAAAATCGATTCTGGTTGGTGTATTTGCAGGTGGAATCACGATTGTATTAGGTCTTTTTTTTGGTATCAGTGCTGGTTATTTTGGAAAAGTCTATGATAGTATCATAAGTACAATTGTTAATATCATCATGGTTATTCCATCTATGGTATTGTTATTGATCATTGCTTCTTTGATTGGTAATGTATCACCGACGATCATATGTCTTGTAATTGGATTTACCTCATGGCCCTGGAACTCTCGTGTACTAAGAGCTCAAACAATGAGTATTAGAAATCGAGAGTATATCTATTCTGCTGAAACTTTAGGCGAATCAAAACTTCGTATTCTATTTGTTGAGATCATGCCTAATATGTTATCCATGATTAGTTCAGCTTTTGTATCTACTATGATTTATGCCATAATGGCATCTGCAACACTTGAATTCATTGGCTTTGGTGATCCGTTATCTGTAACTTGGGGCATCATGTTGTTTAATGCTCGTAATACGGGTGCATTAACTACCGGTTTATGGTGGGAAGTAATTGGGCCAATTATGGGATTGGTGTTATTTGGAACAGGTTTAACGCTGATTAATTTCTCAATTGATGAGATTTCGAATCCAAAATTACGAGCACAACGTATTATGGGAACTTATTATAAAGTTAAGAGAAGACAGAAACGTTTAATGAAGAAACAAAGCAGTCAGAATCAAGTAGCACAATAAGTGGGAGGTAACAGATGTATGAGAGATATACTAAAAGTAGAAGATCTGTGTGTGGATTATGTTACGTCCGATGGTGGATATGTTAGGGCAGTAGACCATGTAAGTTTTTCGATTGGAGCAGGAAAAAGCTTAGGACTTGCAGGAGAGTCAGGTTGTGGTAAAAGTACAATTGCTTATTCCCTAATGCGTTTACATAAACCACCTGCATTGATCACAGGTGGTAGCATTAAAATGGAAGGCAAGAATATTATGACGATGTCAAATAAGGAATTGCAGAAATTCCGTTGGGAAGAAGTCAGTATGGTATTTCAATCAGCCATGAACTGTCTCAATCCAGTAGTTACGCTTGAAAAACAGTTTTTTGAGATATTTAGATATCATGGGATTACAAATAATCGTAAGATTGCACGTGAAAAATCAGAGGAATTATTAGAGATTGTTGATATTCCAAAAGAACGTCTCAAAGATTATCCACATCAATTTTCCGGTGGTATGAGACAAAGGGCAGTTATCGCTATGGCATTAGCATTACAACCAAAGCTATTAATCTTGGATGAGCCTACAACTGCACTTGATACTGTCGTTCAAAGAGATATCTTGCATAAGATCTATGAATTAAAAAATAAGTTGAATTTCTCTATTCTTTTCATTACTCATGATATCAGTTTAATGATGGAATTCTGTGATGACATTGCAATTATGTACGCTGGTAAGATCGTAGAGAAGGCACCGGCAAAAAAGATCTTGCATGAACCAAGACATCCTTATACTTATGGATTGAAAAATTCATTCCCATCATTAAAAGGTAAGATCGAGTATATGGAGGGAATTCCTGGTACGCCACTTGATCTTCATAACATACCAGAAGGTTGTAGATTCCAGGATCGTTGTTTTTCTACCTGTGATAATTGTTTCAAAATTGAACCAGAAAAAACTTGTTATGGTGATGACATCTGCTATTGTCATAATCCTTTGCAATACAAGGAGGTATAGTCATGGAAGAACGTAAAAAAGTATTTGAAGTTAAGAATGTTATCATGGACTTCAAAGTAGCGGGAAAGACTGTTTTATCAAAGAAAAAAACATTACGTGCATTAAATGATATTTCTTTTGATCTGTATGAAGGTGAGTCATTAGCAATCGTAGGTGAGTCTGGTTGTGGGAAATCTACAATTTGTAGACTTGCAATGAGATTTTACAATCCAAGTCAAGGACATATGTTCTTTGAAGGAAAGAATATACATACACTTAAGGGACCTGAATTAAAAGAATATCGTATGAAATCACAAATGGTATTTCAAGATCCATTTTCCGCATTAAATCCTCTTCATAGTATTAATTATCATTTGAAAAGACCATTGCAACTTTATCATCCAACTGATAAAGAAACAATGAAAAATAAGATGAATGAGTATCTTACTATGGTTGGGTTAACGCCTCCGGAAGAACAAGGTGCTAAATATCCCCATCAGCTTTCCGGTGGTCAAAAGCAAAGAGCTTTTCTTGCACGTATCTTAGCTGTGGGTGCCAATGTTATTTTTGCAGATGAACCAACATCCATGTTAGATGTATCGATTCGTCTTGGTGTTTTGAATTTAATGAATGATTTGAAGAAAAAAATGAATAAGTCTTTTATCTATATCACTCATGATATCGCTACAGCGCGTTATTTTGCTGATCGAATCATCGTATTGTATGCTGGACATATGGTAGAATGGGGAGAAGTTGATAAAGTAATTCTTGAGCCTCATCATCCATATACGAAGTTATTGATCACAGCAGCGCCAGATCCTGATCGTGATGGCCCATTAGAACTACCGGTAATAAAAACGGAAGAATCGGAGGTTACTGTTTGGACTCCAGAGAGTAAAGGATGTCCATTCAGAAGCCGTTGTCCAGTATCAAAACCTGAGTGTGGGGAGACTTTCCCAGAAGCAAAAGAAGTAAGAGAAGGACAATTTATACGTTGTTTTCAAGGATAATTTAATACAGCATATTGTTTTTTAATTGCATTCAGTGTAAAATAGAAATTGGCAGAAAATCCTAGGAGGTCATTTATGAAACGGGTACTTTTTTTTCTGTTATTTTCTATTTTATTTATTTGTGGGTGTAATGAAAATAATGAGTACAACGAGTCCGAGAAGATGACAGAAGTTCCTCCTCCAATTACTTTTACCTTTTATAATCAAGATGGAGAAGAGGATATGTGGAGTGATCCTGTTGCGAAAAAGATAACGGAAGCAACAGGTGTTACAATTGAGACAGATTATCCTGTTGGTGGAGATGTTAAAAAAGTGAAGCTTATGATTGCTTCTAATAGTTATCCGGATATTATTTTCGCAAAAAAATATGCAAGTGATGTGATTGAAGCAGGAGCTCTCATTGATTTAACGGAGCTTATAGAACAATATGGACCAAATATAAAAAAAATATATGGAGATTCCTTTGATCGCCTCCAATATAATTCAAAAGACAAGAGCATCTATCAACTGTACAGTGAACCGTATAAGGGGGAGAATTATATTATTTCAGGAGATGCACAGCTTCAATATTCTGTTCTAAAGGAACACGATTTTAAGCGACCAAAAGATCTGTATGAATTCGAGCAGTATATTAAAGATTATATGAAGAAATATCCTCAAATATATGGAAAAGATACGATTGGGATCTCGCTCTCATGTAGCGATTGGCATTGGTACGTTACTTTAGCAAATCCATCTGGATATATAGCGAATGGAGCACCCGATAATGGACAATGGATCATTGATGACGATAATGATTACAAAGTAACTTACAAGCATCGTGTATCCGGTCAAAAAGAATATTATGCATGGTTAAATCGTATGTATCATGAAGGCATCTTAGATCCGGATTTTGCAACTCAGACACATGATGATTATTTAGCAAAGATTAAAGCAGGACGTGTACTTGGATTGTTTGATGAGTACTTGAATTACCAAGAAGCTGATCGTTATCTAGAAAGCATTGGAAGATATGATCGAACGTATGCAGGATTGCCATTAACAATGAATGAATCAATTACGTCGAGTGCTCATAAGAATCAAGGTTCTTCTTTTGGATGGGGCATAGGAATTACAGTTGCATGTAAAGATCCAGTAAGAGCAATCCAATTCATTGATTATCTTTGCAGCGACGCGGGACAAGTATTGACACACTGGGGAATTGAGGGAGTCAATTATTTTGTAGATGAAAATGGAAAAAGGTATTTAACGAAAGATGAGATTGATCAATTAGAAACTGATATAAACTATCAGTCTCGTACCGGTGTAGGTAAGCATACTTACCCATGGCCATCGTATGGTAGTGAGTCACGGGATGAGTTTGGTAATGCATATACGTTAGAATCCAAAGAGCGTACCATAGAAGGATATAATCCTTCGGAACAGGAAGCAGCGAAAGCGTGGGGAGTGGATTTGCTCTCTGATATCTTTCCAAGAGAGGATAGTTACGTGAAACCACCGTACAATCCTTTATATTCAGCTCTTTTACCAACGGAAGTTGCGGATATTACTAAGATTCTTGATGACATATCTTGGTCTGGATTGATTCAATGTATTATTGCTAACCCTGATGATTTTGATGCTTGTTGGGAGAAATTACAAGATGACTTAATAGCAGCAAAGTGTGAAAAAGCTGAAAAACTTCTTACTGAATATATACAAGAACAGGTATATGAAGAAAGTTTGAAGTAGTATTGGAGGGATAATTTGAAAGCACTGAAGAGATTTTTTAGATCCATTCGTCTTCCGAATACAGGAACGATGATGTTTCTTATCTATCTTACTGGTGGTCTAATCCCAATGCTGTTAGTAACAAGCTTCCTTTTTCATGAGATGCAAGATGAATTGATCAGTCAAGTCAAACAATCAGAATACGAAGAACTGAACTTGATTTCAAATGAAATAAATGAGTGTCTTACAACAATAGAAATGGTTTCATTTAGCCTTTTTTTTGATAAGGATCTAGAAGCGATATCGAGTTCTATTTATACCAATTATCAAGAAATCTATGAAGATTATTCAAATTTCACCTTATTTAAGGATAATATAAATCCCTATCGTAATGAGATTGCAATGATATCAATCTATATGAATAATCCAACGATTCGAGATAACTCATATTTTCATTATGCAAATGAAGATATGATGAAGCATTGTGAGTGGTATCAAAATGCTAAGGAGGCAAATGGAAAGGCTGATTGGAATTATCATTATGTCGATTTGTATCAGAGTAATTTTCTTTGCTTAAATCGTGAAATAAAAAAGGAAGACGGAAGTGTTGTAGGAATTCTAGATATTAGTTTGAATCCAGATAAGTTGGATGCTAATATCAAAGACCGAAAATGGGATACTAAGATCTTGTTGAATTACAAGATGATAGCGTCCAATCATGGTTCATATAATGAGATAGATTGGAATCTTAAAGATATATTAAAAGACAAAACGAGTACGTATATTAGTAAGGTTGTTTATCATGATTATAAAAAAACATTAGTATCTGTTATTCGTAAGAATGTTAAAAATACCGATGATCAGTTAATGATCATATCATACATACCTTATAAGGAAATTTTAGAAACTGTAAATGGCAAGAGAATAAAGAGTTTACAAGTGATATTCATTGTTTTTCTTGTGGTATTAGTATTAATAATTGCATTTGCCAGTTTATATAGCCATCAGATGAAACGTTTTCGTTATGAAATGCATGAAGCAGCAAATGGTAATTTTGATTTACCGGAGAGTATAGGTGGCGGAGATGAGATCAGCTTATTATATCAAGATCTAAACAGTATGGTACAGCAGATGAAAGAGCTCTTAGATTTCTCTTATGAAGAAGATATTAATAA
Source organism: Anaerocolumna sp. (assembly GCA_029239975.1). Lineage (GTDB taxonomy): Bacteria > Bacillota > Clostridia > Lachnospirales > Lachnospiraceae > Anaerocolumna. Next base: position 7,644 of record JARBTX010000089.1, on the reverse strand, counting down.
GGAAAAATTACTTCAAAGACAAAAAGAAGTTGAATTTAAAATGCTGGCAAGTCAAATCAATCCTCATTTTTTATATAATACATTAGAGACGATTCGAATGAGAGCAGTAATCAGTGATCAAATTGAGATTGAAGAGATAATTAAGATGTTAGTTCATCTTCTACGACGGAATGTGCATGCGTCGAGTGAAATATTGACAATCAGTGAAGAATTAGAATTAGTAGAGTGTTATATGAAGATTCAACAGTATCGATTTATAAATCGAATTCATTATAAGATTACTTGTAACGAAAAACTCAAGCAATATAAGATATTACCTTTATTACTACAACCAATCGTTGAAAATGCTGTAATTCATGGACTGGAAATGAAGCGTGGTGGTGGAGTCATCGCAATTAATGTACTGCTTAAGGACTCCTGCTGCATTATTCGTGTATATGACAATGGGTCAGGTATGAATGAAAAGGATTTAGAGAATGTAAGAGCTCAGATTAATGATTTTAATTGTTTGGATCGTACACAGATTGGCTTAGTAAACGTAAATCAACGGATTAAACTTTTTTATGGAAATGAATACGGAATTGAAATAGATAGTATAAAAAACAAGTTTACTACCGTTACGATAAAACTTCCATATCTATCATAAATAAGGAGTGTTACGTTATGTATCGAATGATGATTATCGATGATGAACCGATGGTGATTTGCGGTATTAAAAAGATTATTGCCTGGGAAAAGTATGAGATTGAGATCTGTGGTGAGGCTGAGGATGGAGAAGAAGGTTTGAAAAAAATCATAGAGTTAATGCCAGACTTAGCATTAATTGATCTTAAGATGCCGGGAATGAATGGAATTGATGTTATACAAAGAGTAAAAGAATTTAAGCAGGATATTGTATTTATCATTTTAACTGGATTTGCAGAATTTGAGTATGCAAGAAAAGCAATGGAATTAGGTGTTGTAAATTACATTTTAAAACCGGTTGATGAATCAAAATTACTGGATATCATAATGAAGACATTACCGCACATTGAGCAAAAAAGAATGTTGATGAATTTGAAGAATAAGACAATCGAAAATGATAAGATGGAATGTTTGCGAAGTCTTCTATTTGTATCAAATCAATCCATGGTTGAAAAGTATGATTTACTAAAGCAATTATTTAAATCAAGAAATTATTGTGTTGCAGTGGTACAAAGTAAGGAATTTTATATTGGAATGAGCTTGAATTGGGACATTAGGATTAAAACACTACTAAATAACATTCGTAATGTTACTGTTGTTACCTTTGACAATAAAGTTGCATTGGTATCTGAAGACCGAGATTATAAGGAATTTTCTCATAAGCTTTCGGAGAATAATGAAAAACTTAAAATGATCTATGGTACAGACTATTTTATTACAGTCGGTCAAAATATTAATAAAATTTCGGATCTTCATTATTCAATGGAATGTGCGGTTCTTCTTCAGGAATATCAATTTATTTATTGGGAACAAGGGGTCATTACGATTGATATATTTAAGGATAGAAGTGTTGTGGATCTAAATGCATTATTTATTCAAATAGGTAATTTTATACAAACTGGATCGGTTGAAAAGATTAAAGAGACAATTTTACTAATTGGTGATCACCTAAGACAATCTGTACTAAAAGAGCAAGATATAAAAACTATGGTAATACAAAACACTTTATTATTACAAAGGGATCTTCAAACAAAATATGATTCATATCAGATACCATTTCATTCCGCTGATTATATAAGGGATGCTATTAACTATTCGAAAACGTTATCTCAACTACTAGAAAAAGGAATACGTTATACAACATTGCTGGCAAAGGAAATTACAAAAAATATAGGTGATTCATTAGTTGAGCAGATTCTTGTATATATGGAATCGAATTATAGTAGTGATTTAAAAGTTGCTGAAGTAGCAGAACTGTTTCATTATAGTAATACATATTTTGGCCGTATTTTTAAAAATGCTACTGGTAAAGTGTTTCATCAGGTACTAGATGAAATCAGGATCGAACATGCAAAAGAGTATTTAATAAATACTGATATGAAAATTTACCAGATATCTAAGATGGTTGGTTATAAAGACGACGATTTTTTTTATGAGAAGTTTCGCAAAATAGTTGGTCTTACAGCAAAAAAGTATCGCGATATAATGAGACGAACGTTATAGAGGGGCGAAAGATAACCTTTTCTCTAGAAATGGAGATATGTGGGATGAAGAAAAAGATACAGAAGATTCAGTTAAGTATGAAGTTTGCATTAGAATAAGAAATTGGCTTGAAACCATTGATAATACGGCATATGTTGTGTATCAGTGATTTCAAGCCAATTTTTATTTATCTTATTAACATCGCTGAGCACCTTGAATAGTCCTGAGCATTGCAGGATCGTTTCAAAGGAAAAATATATGAGTAAGTAGCTAGTGATTTGCAAATTGAGTAGGATTATGACTTTACTTACAGCTGACATTCTTTTTATTCCACTCCCTTTAATGAGCTTACCATATCAATCCGTTTCATTTTTCCAGAGAACAACAAATTCACAAAAATAGAAAGCGCCAATGTAATAATCATACTAACGAAAACAGTGGAAATCGTTGTTACTCTCATCATATCAAAACTATCACCCATATAAGATAGCATAAAATCAATGAGCCAATTTCCAGTTGGAATCCCAAATAGTATCCCTATTCCGGTTAACCAAATGGTTTGAGTGAGTATTAGATTCCTAATTTTCTTCGTTTGAAACCCTATTACCTTTAAAGTAGCCAATTCTCTCACTCGTTCTGTAAAGGACAAGATACCAAGATTATATAAAACCACGACTGCCAATATGACAGCTGCAAAAATTAATACGTAAACCATAATGTTCATAGCTTCTGTCATGGTCTCATAACTTTCTGTTAAATCTGAGATTGACCAAATATTTTCTACGCCATCTAAGGTAGTAGTAACAATTTGATCTGTTAGAATAGAAGTTGGTAAAAAAGTATATCCAAGTTCTACGAATAATTCTTTGGTTAGTGTAATTCCTTGTGAGACTGGAGAACGATAAATTTCACCAACCGTTGATTCTACCCACTTTTCATCACCAAATATATGCCATCGAACAGTGTCACCTTTTTTTACATCTAATAATTTAGCTATCTTATAACTAATGGATATACCATCAGTTGGTAGTGATATTCTATTACGATTTGCATCAGTGGGTTTAATAAGTGTAACTTGATCAGTTACTAATAATTCACCAGTTTTCTTTTTGTTACCAGCTTTTATTTCCATAGCACCTTCCATAATTGCTTCACCGTTTATCAAAGTTTTAATGGAGTTTATTTGTTCAGTGGATATATTATTAGAAAGCGTTAATTTGCTATTAAATTGATTAATCTCGTTATATTGCCAGTTTATAACGTCATCAAGACTGTCTTGTATTCCAAATGCACAAACTAGCAAAGCAGTACAGCCAATAACTCCAATGATAGCCATAAGCGAACGGATTTTACTACGGAATATATCACGAAGGTTCCATTGTATTGTAAAATCTAGTTTTAGCCATAGTTTGCTTTTTTCAATTACACTGTGATTCACCAGTTTCGGTGATTTTGGTCTTAGTGTTTGTGAAGGAGTATCTTTTAAATTACTAATGCAAGCAAAATAAGTTGCTAGAGTACAAACGAATACGGATACAAAAGCCATGATTAAAAAGGCCGGAGAGATAGCTGGTGTCCACTCCGGTAGTGTATAGGTGGTTTGCATAGCAGGGTAAAATAGTTTTGGTAAGGTTGTAGGGCCAATAATAGCACCTAAGATGGAACCACTTAAAGATAACCAAAATCCATAAGATAAGTAATGACGAAGAATTTTTCTCTTTTGAAAACCGATAGCTTTTAGTGTACCAATTTGCGTGCGTTGATTATTTACAATTCTTGTCATTGTTGTAAGAATAGTTAATAAAGCAATTGCTAGAAATACGATTGGAAATACAGTACCCATAGCTTTATGCTGATGAATTTCTGAATCAAATACATTATAACTACTCAAATTCTCTCTAGTTAAATAAACACTGTAATGGCCATTTAGCGCTTTATTTATAGCATCTTCGAAATTTACATCTGGGTTATCTTTAGTAGTAATTAGTAAGTCTGTATAAAATATTTCTATATTATCAGGAAAAGCTGTGGGAGGTAGATAAGCGAATCCGTATTTAGCATGGTTTGGTATAATATCATTACCACCAGAGCTATACACATATTCAGGGCTTAAGATAGTGCCAAGTATTTTTTTCCGAAGAGTTATTCCATTTGAAGTTAAAGAAATGGTATCACCAACATGGAAACCAACCGACTTAGCAAATAAATCGTCTAGCCATATGCCGTCTTCTTTATTTGAAAAAGGTTCACCGTCTATTAGAAGACAACGAGATATTTCATTTTTTTCAACAAAATGTAGCGTTAATTCAGGGGAGTCATCATAATCTACGGTAGCGTTAAGAGTTAATCGACGTTCTACATTTGTTACCTCATTCAAATGAGTAACAGCTTGCGAGTCTTCTTCGGAAAAATCTTTTCCATATACCCATACATTTGCAAAATTGGTGTCAGTATAGTATTTATTTACTGTTGTTCTAAGGCCATACCATTCACCACCTACACCAGCGTAGATAAAAACTCCAAGAAAAGACATAAGAAAGATTGAAATAAACTGTGTTTTATTAAACTTCATATCACGTATCATTTTACGAAATAGCATTACCAATTCACCTCACTTATAGCAAGAGGTGTACTATTCATTATTATATCTCTCACTTTTCCATTTTTCAAATGAATAACCTTGTCTGCTGATTGTGATAATGCAGCGTTATGAGTTACAATGATTACTGTTTTATTCTGCTCATGGCTCATCTTTTGAAGAAGTGAAAGTATGATTACTCCAGTTTCACTATCCAAAGCTCCAGTTGGTTCATCACACAAAAGCATGGTTGGATTTTTACAGATTGCTCTAGCAATGGATACTCTTTGTTGTTCCCCACCAGAAAGTTGAGATGGGAACTTATGTAGATGATCTTTTAATCCTACGCTTGTTAATATATCTACCGCATCAAGAGAATGTTTTACAACGTTTTTAGTCAATGCAACATTTTCTAGAGCAGTTAAGTTAGGAATCAAGTTATAAAATTGAAATACGAATCCAACATTTTCAGCACGGTAGTTTGTTAACTTAACATCGTTAAAATTAGAAATATTAATGTCATTTACAATAATTTCTCCGCTGGTTGCAAAGTCCATGCCACCTAAAAGATTTAAAACTGTTGATTTACCAGCACCACTTGGTCCAAGAATAACAACGAATTCTCCTTCATTGATGGTGAAATTCAGATTATCAGCAGCTTTTAATATGTTGTTACCAGTTATATATTCCTTCGTTACGTTTTTAAATTCAATTATTGTCTTCATAGAGTCCCCCCAAAACTATAATATGAAATATATTTCATATTTAGTATATGGCTGGAAAATTTTTCTGTCAAGTAAAATCTGAAATAAATTTCATGTTATTGCAATTGACATTTGCTATCAACGGAGTAAAATAGAATATATATGGTTTTGTTTTATGATTTGAATAGTTTTGTCTTAGGATTTGAATGATTTTGTAAATGTATTTAGATATTTTTTTAAAATTGGAATAGCTTTGTTATAGGATTTGAATGGTTTTAGATATAGTATTTAATTAGATTGACTAAATAGATTTAATAAATAGTATTTAAATAGATTCAGTACATACTTATATACATTAAGATAGGATATACCCGAAAGGTGGAAAAGCATGGGAGCAACTGAGATTAGAGAACCGAAGCAACAACGTTCCATAGAAAAAAAGAACAAAATAATTGCAGCAGGTTTTCAATTAATTTGTGAAAAAGGTTATTACAATACAAATACAGCAGAAATTGCAAAAGTTGCTGGTGTATCAACTGGAATTGTATATAATTATTTTAATGATAAAAAAGATATTTTTATCGCTGCAATTAAGACTTATACGGATAAGATGATAAATCCTTTATATGACCATTTATCGTCACTAAAAGAACCATATGATTTGCCAAGTCTGTTAAGTCAATTTATAGATATTTTTATTAAATCACACGATATAACGAAATCCGCCCATGAAGAGATGATGGCAATGTCGCATTCGGATCCGGATATTAGAGAATATTTCTGTGATTTTGAATCAAAAACTACTAATAAAATTGTTGAATTGATCAATCACCTTGGTTTAAAGTCAACAAATCCGAATGAAAAAGTACATATAGCATTTGGGATGATAGAAAATCTGTGTCATGAAATTGTGTATCATAAGCATGAATATATGAATTATGAAATCATGAAGGAAGAAGTAATTAATGCAATTGTTGTAATGCTAAGTAATTAATGTATCTGATTTAAATATTAACATTGGCACTGTTATTTATTATAAAACTGGCTATTTTAATAATACCAATTATTTATTAATATAGTAACCAACATATAAGCGCTTATAAATATATCTTACATGGAGGTTATTATGAATATATTAGATACTACAATACAAAATCATACATCAAAAACAAAAGCACTTGCTATAGATGGTTTATTTATTGCCTTAACTTGTGTTGCAACTGCATTTATTAATATAAGGCTACCTATTATGGCAAACGGTGGGTTAATTCATCTTGGTAACGTACCACTCTTTATCGCAGCGATTCTTTTTGGTAAACGTACAGGAGCTTTAGCTGGTGCTGTTGGTATGGGTTTATTTGATTTATTATCAGGATGGGCAATATGGGCGCCGTTTACGTTTGTTATAGTAGGTTTTATGGGGTTTACAGTAGGAGTGGTTGCGGAAAAAACAAATCATAAGTCTTATTCCTGGAATGTGATTGCATTAATTCTCGCTGGAATCATTAAAGTTATAGGGTATTATATTGCAGAAGGAATCATTTATGGTAATTGGGTCGCACCAGCCACATCAATATTAGGCAACGTAGTTCAAATTTGTGTAGCTGCAATTATTGTTTTACCAATCATTCCGATGTTAAAAAAACTTAAGTTTTAAAAATTGGAATAATCTTTGCCTTAAAGAAAATAATTATATAAAAGATATATTAATAATCGAAGTCAAACGTTTACAGCCGGATTTCGTCTTCTGAATATAGAAACCTAGGTTGAAAGCATGTTCGTAGACTTACGTAAAACAATTTAAATTATAATAATTATTATTAATAAAAAGGAGATTAGTATGAAACATATTATTAGATTCTTTAGTGCAATGATAGCATGTGGTTTTGTAATAATTATGGGATTATGGGCAGGAAATTCAGGTATTTCTGAGAAGTTGGAATTATTTATTGAAGGTGTAAAAGAGAAGATATTTAAAGGTGTTGCAATCTAAGTGGAAAATAGCTTACTAAACCAGAGATAGTATACAGAGAAATAAGTAAAAATCCTTTAGTTCAAAGGTTACGAGAAATAGAATAATTAATCAAACAGATTAACAATTAAAAAAGGACAAAAGTGAAATCTCGCATTGATACATGCGAGATTTTTTTATAGCTGAATATAATAAAATAAATCCATTAATAGGACTAAAGTCCT
>JARBTX010000169.1 GCA_029239975.1 Anaerocolumna sp. | reverse complement strand
AAAAATGGACAGTCAGCTTCGAGTCGGAACCTTGGATGACTGTCCATGCACACCATAATGGTACTGGTGATATTTGTATCTTACCATGAATCATACCATTATGTCAATACTAGAAGGGATTTGGTGAAAATGTAAAATGGATTGGAATAATGTTAGTGTGGGCTTAGTAATTGCTATTGTATTAGGTGTAGAACAATTGGTTAAATGGGTAATTAAGTATTTCAACAAGGCTTATAAGGCTAAGAAAAATAGTGAAGATTTTCATGAAACGGTGTCTAGTCATACTATTGAAATAAAAAATATGAAAATATCTCAAATCGCATTAAATAATGGTATGCAAATACTGTTAAAAGAAAACCTTAAAAAGTTACACAAAGAATATATGGAACGTGGAAGTATTACGTCTGATGAATTAGATGACTTTACATTTCAATATAATACATACCACTCACTCGGAGGAAACGGAACCGGAACAACATATATGAACCATATTAAAGCATTACCCATTATAGATTAGAGGTATTAATTATGAAAAAAGAAAAAGGTTTTATAGCTTACAGTAAGAAATTATGTGACTACGCTAGAATTGAATGTTGGATAATTACAGTTATTTATATACTTGCTAAGTTATTTCTCGATAAAGATATTGCAGAAGTATGTTTGGCTAGTTGGGGTGCTTATGGGCTTGCAAGATCATTTTATTACATAATGGCAAGGTCTGACCACCAGATTCAATTATTACAAAAGGCAAAAAAGAATGGTAATGACAAGATAGTTGAAATACTTGAAGATAAAATTGAAAGCGATGCAACAGAAACTATTAATGAGAATTTGGAAAGCAATTAAAGGAGGATTTTATAATGTATAAAGAAATTATCATTTGCGTTATCACATTAGTATTAGGTGGATTTATTGGATTACAGTTTAAGAGCTTTAAACAGTGGTTAATTTATGCTTGTAGTGAAGCTGAAGAATATTTTGGAAGCAAGACTGGAGAATTAAAATTACAATATGTATATAATCTTGCAGTTAATAGCAAGTTTAGTCTTATTACTAAGGTTATTACATTTGGTATGTTTAAAATGTTCGTCAATGCAGCATTGGTTAAAATGGAAGAAATGATTGCCAACAGCAAGGCTATTGCGGATATTCTTAAAGGTGTCAAAATTGTTGATGTAACTGAAGATACAAAATAATATAAGAAAATGGTTAATTTGTTATTGAATTGAGAGGGTGGTTGCTACTGCCCTCTTTTGTTATATAGAAAGAGAGGTAATTATATGACAAAATATTTTGCTAATGACGTTATTAAAGTGGCAAATAAATACGTTGGTTACTTAGAAAAAGCAAGCAATAAAAATCTTGATGATTTTACTGCCAATGCTGGTAAAGGTAATTACACTCGTTTTGCAAGAGAATACAAAAAGTTTGCTGGAATTGATTATCAAGGGCAAGCATGGTGTGATATGTACGTAGATACAATCTTTGTAGAGGCTTTTGGCAAAGATAAAGCTAAAGAGTTACTTGGTGGATTTTCGGCATACACTCCTACATCTGCAAAATACTTTAAAAGTAAAAATAAATGGCACGAAAACAATCCACAAGTTGGTGATATTATATTCTTTAAGAGTTCACATAGAATTTGTCATACCGGAATTGTAGTAAAAGTATCTAATACTACCGTATATACTATTGAAGGAAACACGTCTGCTGGGGAAGAAGTTATTCCTAATGGTGGAGCAGTATGTGAAAAAGAATATAGTTTAAATAACCCTCGTATAGCCGGTTATGGTCGTCCGTCTTATGACAAAGAGAAAGATGTTAATCCATATAAACAACCTACTACTACAGTTAAAATAGACACTAAGAACAATGAAGATGACGTTGCTTGGGTGCAGTGGGAATTAATTGAAGCCGGAATTGATTCTGTTGTTATAGACGGTAAAGTTAAAAAAGTTAAGATAGATGGCGACTTTGGAGAAATAACCGAAGAAGCAGTTAAGGTATTTCAACGTAAATATAAACTTGATGATGATGGTAAAGTTGGATCTATTACTAGAGCTAAGTTTATTGAGAAGTAAAGAATATAATCAATGAAATGTTTTATTTAGAATTTCGGAGTGGGCTGTAATAGGTCTGCTCCTTTTTTGTTTGTAAAAGTAAAAATCAAATAAAATATGAGGTGTCTAATGAAAAAAGTATTTTTAGATGAATTGCCCAGAAAATTATACGGTGGTAAAATCTGTATTGATTGGTACAATAGCGTTGGTTTTTCAGTAAAATTCGAATACAATGATCTTGTTGGATATATCAAAATTCTACGTTATATAGGAAGTAGACAACTTTTATATATTGAATATAATAATATTCAAAACTATATATATACTAATAGTTTTAGAAAAGGGCAAATAGCTGAAGCGATTAATATTATATCTATAAATTTTAAATTCAATATTGGAGATATACTTAAAGATAATAATAGAGATTTGACTCTAACTGATCATGAATATAGAATCGAAAAGAGATTAAATTCAATTGAAAATAGAAAATGGTATAAATATACTTGCAACATATGCAGATGGACAGAGGGATGGGTAACAGAAAACAGCTTATTGTTTGGTTGTGGTTGTTCATGTTGCAGCAGCAAGACTGTCGTAGAAGGTATTAACGACATACCTACTACTACCCCATGGATGGTCAAGTATTTTCAAGGCGGTTATGATGAAGCTAAACATTATGTAAAAAGCAGCCATCAAATAATATATCCAATATGTCCTGATTGTGGAGATATTAAAGAAAAACCAATCAAGATTAATGATCTTTATTTTCACCATTCGATAGGATGTAATTGTGGTGATGGAATTAGCTATCCAAATAAATTTATTTATGCATTTTTATCTCAAATAGTAAGTAAGTTTGAAATCGAAAAAAAGTTTGACTGGTCTAATAAACGAAAATATGATGTCTTTATAGCAGATATGTCTATAATTATTGAGAATCATGGATTAAATCATTACCAAACTGGTTTTGAAAGGTGTGGAGGAAAGTCTTTAGAAGAAGAAGTATCAAATGATAAATATAAGGAACAATTGGCAAAGCGAAATAAAATATCGCATTACATAGTTTTAGATTGTAGATATTCTGAACTGGATTGGATTAAAAATTCAATTCTGAATAGTGAATTATTATATCTTTTACACCTTGAAGAGAATGATATAGATTGGATAAAATGTCATGAGTATGCTTTGTCAAATATCGTAAAAACTGTATGTAAATATAGAATAGATAATATGAATTGTAATATCAAAGAAGTGGCAAAAGTATTTAATTTAAATTATTCAACAATTACACGATATTTAAAACGAGGATCATTAGTATGGGATTGGATAAATATTGATGAATTATATGAAGAAAATAAAGAGAGACTTGCTATAAGTCGCCGAAAGAATATTGAAGTTTTAAAAAATGATATAAGCTTGGGTATATTTAATGGAATAAAATATTTAGCCAGGAACAGTGAAAAAATTTTAGGAATCAAATTATATCCGTCAAATATTACTAACGTGTGTATGGGTAGACAAAAATCACATAAAGGTTTTATTTTTAAATATGTATAGAAATAGGGAGTATTTTTACTCCCTATTACCCACAATCCCTTTAAAAACTGGCTGCCTTAGTGAGTTTTTGCTATTTGGCATATATTCAATTTTACATTTAAATATTGGCTCTATCCAATTAATTTGATTTGACCACGTATTATTAATATGTCTATCAAATGGTGAAAATGGTATGGGTTTACACTTATACTCATATAAAAATGATAATCTTACACCAAAGCTCACACTACCGCTATATTTTAAATTAACACCATACATTTTTCCTAGTATGAGTGTATTGAGAGGATGTTTTTTATCTTTTTTAATATATCCACATATTATATGGACATCTGTTTCAATTCTTTTAAATTTAATCCAATCTTTTGATCTTTTATCATATTGGTATCTTGAGTTTTTCTTTTTGGCAACTACACCTTCAAGTTTTTGCGCATCTGCTAGGTTAAATAATTCTATTCCATACTCTTCTATATATCTTGAAACAGCAATTCTAGGATTTTCAATGACAACTTCAGAAAGTATTCTCTTGCGCTCTATAAGCGGCATATCGACGATTTCTTTGTTTTCATAGTATATTATATCATAAGCAACAAAACTGGCTGGAAACGTCAAATAAGCTTGTTGAATTTTAAATTTATCAGTAAGGATAACTCTTCTTTGGAGTTCATAAAAATCGGGCTTATTATTTTTTAAAGCAACAAGTTCTCCATCAAGAATACACTTCGTTTTGACTTGTTTATTTATATCTACAAGTTCAGGAAACTTTGATATGAGTGAAAAATCTCGCTTGTTGCGTAAATCAGTATCATCATTTAAATAAGCAATGCAACGAATCCCATCTAATTTAAGTTCATATAGGTAATCAGGTGAATTAAATGGTTGTTGTTGGTCTTTAATTAACATTGGGTGAATTGCTTTTGCTTCAAATATATCCATAATATTGTCCTTACTTTTTTATATAGTATCTGCAATAATATTTCAATTAAAT
>JARBTX010000088.1 GCA_029239975.1 Anaerocolumna sp. | reverse complement strand
TTGTTAAAAAGTTCGGTGGAACATCAGTAGCCGATAAAGAAAGAATTTTTAATGTTGCCAATAGAATTTTAGAAGACTATAAAAAAGGCAACGAAGTAGTAGTTGTGTTATCCGCTATGGGTAAGCAAACAGATGTGTTATTAGCTCAAGCCAAGGAAATTAATCCGAATGCTTCAAAAAGAGAATTAGATATGTTATTAACAACTGGAGAACAAATCTCAGTTTCTTTAATGGCAATGGCATTAGATGCTCTAGGGGCACCTGCTATATCTTTAAATGCATTTCAAGTAGCAATGCATACTACTTCCGTATATGGTAATGCGCGACTAAAGAGAATTGATACAGAAAGAATTAAGATCGAACTTGCCAATAAAAAAATTGTTCTTATCACAGGCTTTCAAGGCATTAATCAATATGATGATTACACCACATTAGGACGTGGTGGCTCCGATACAACAGCAGTGGCATTAGCTGCGGCACTTAGAGCAGATGCATGTGAAATTTATACCGATGTTGATGGCGTATTTACCGCTGACCCAAGAATCGTACCAGATGCAAGAAAATTAGAAGAAATAACATATGATGAGATGTTAGAATTAGCATCACTAGGAGCTGGTGTTTTACACAACAGGTCAGTAGAAATGGCTAAGAAATATGGAGTACAATTAGTAGTACGCTCTAGTTTAAATAAATCAGAAGGAACGATAGTTAAGGAGGAAGTAAAAATGGAGAAAATGCTAGTAAGCGGTGTCGCTGCAGATAAAAATACAGCGCGTATCGCAGTAATCGGCTTAGAGGATCAACCAGGGGTGGCATTTAAGCTATTTAATCATTTAGCTAAATACAATATCAATGTAGATATCATTCTTCAATCTGTAGGACGTGATGGTACAAAAGACATCAGTTTCACTGTTTCTGAAGATAGTTTAGAAGAAGCTGTTGAAATCTTAGAACGTCACAGATCAGGAAGCCTAAAATGTCAAAAGATTGATGTTGAAAAAACCGTTGCTAAAGTATCCATTGTTGGAGCTGGTATGATGTCTAATGCAGGTGTTGCGGCTAAGATGTTTGAAGCATTATATGATGTTGGTGTAAACATTAAGATGATCTCCACTTCCGAAATTAGAGTAACTGTCCTTATTGATGAAGTATATGTTGAGAAAGCTATGAAAGCAGTTCACGATAAATTCAGCTTAGCATAATAATAACTTTTATTTGTATAGATCATTTAGGTAGAAAATGAGTTTCACACTCCGTAAAAAGAGTGTAGAAACTCATTTTTTTGTGATTTAAATCACATATTTTTTTCCTTTTTAAAGGTAAGATATAATTAGGTTTAATCTTACTAAAGGAGAAAAGTATGTTTAAAATATTCAATTTGTTTAAGGACAAAGAAAATGGTAATGAATCAATTGAAACACTAAATTCACAAATTATAGTTAAGGATGTTAAAACCAATAAGCTCCATAAAGAGATATTAAATTTTATTGAATCTATAAAAAGCACAATAAAAGAAATAGCCAAACAACATAGTATGGTTAATAGTCAACACGATGATTTAGCTGATTTGGCGAATGAAGTGAAAGTTCAGATGACTATGATCTCAAATTTAACAGAAGAGACCAACAAATCTACAGATGATCTATTTGTCCAAGGAAATAAATTAACAACCATTACCGACGAAACTGTCAAGAAAGCCAGAGAAGGTAAAGAAGCCATACAGAAAATGACAGAAATTATTACGTTATTAGAAAATGAAAATATAAATAGTAGAAACATGATTAATGAGTTGGCCACTAAATTTACAAAAGTAACGGAAGTGGTAGAACTAATCAATAATATTGCATCTCATACAAATCTTTTAGCACTAAATGCTGCAATTGAAGCTGCAAGGGCGGGAGAACAAGGAAAAGGATTTGCAGTGGTAGCAGGAGAGGTGAAAAAGTTAGCAGAACAAACAAAAAACAGTACAAAAGATATTTCTGAATTAATTGAAAGTATTACCTTAGAGACTGAATATGTAAAACAAAACTCCGAAAAATCCATTGGTGTAATCGAAAAAGGAGTTAGAACTTCATCTCATGCAATCGATAAGATTGAAGAAAGTGTACTATCTATATCTAAAGTTGATATGGAAGTAAAAAGTGTGATTGAAATCTTAAATCACCAAAGAGAACATATCACAGACGTGACAAAAGCGATAAAAAGTGTTGATAATACACTAAAAGTAACTGCAAAAGCAATCGCAGATCATATTGAAGATGCAAGTATTATAGATAGAAAATTAGAGACAACCAGTGAACAGGTAAATTCTTTTGAAGATAATGTAAACCACAATTAAAACTTGTAAAGGTTTTACAAGTAAGGTTTAATCTGAACCTTAAATAATTGAGAATAATGAAATAAGTAAAAGAAAAAAACCTGGTGCAAAATTTTGCACCAGGTTATAATTTATAATTTCCCCGAATGTTCGTAATAATTCATAACAGACTGCTCCACAAAGCCACATGACTTATATAAGTTTAGAGCTGTATCATTTTTGCATTCTACATCAAGTTCAATAATAGTAATATTTCGATCATGGATTAATTTTAATGTCTCAATTAACGCAGCTCGACCGTACCCCAAACCACGATATTCTGGTTTTATGCCAAATCCAAAGATAAAAGCAGTGTTCTCCTTGAATTCGATACAGATTTTTCCGATTGTATTACTATCTAATTCAATTATAAAAGTAGTTTCATGAAAAGAATAAGTTTCTGCATCAGTCTTACTTTGTTCATTAGATTTGCATTGTTCATTAGAATCAGTATTATCTAGATTGTTATCTACATGAACTTGATCATTATCATTGCTTTGATCATAATCATCTATAGTATTAAAATAGATAGCATTTTGATGTGCAATCTCTATTAAATCATTTTTCTTAGCATTACGTAGAATAAGATATGCGTTTGGATTTTCTGGTTCAGGATTTAATTGTCTCATACGATATTCTGAAAAGCTGTATTTGCCTTGCATAGATTCTATAAAACGAATACCGGATTCACATTTACCATCAGAAAGAAGTAAAATTTCACGTTTTAAATCTTTACGACATTCCGAAAGTGCAAGATAAAAAAGCTTAGTAAAATATCCTTTTCTTCTGTAATCTGGGTGTACCATACCGTTTAATTCATTAGCTTTGCCACCAAAACAACAGATACCTAAATAGGCAATTAATTTATTATCGATATAATATAAAAATTCTGTTATAGCTTCTGTATTTACACTACTAACGGACTTTTTAAAATCCAATTCTAATTTTAAGTTGGTCTTATCAAGAGCTTTGCAAATGACTTCTAGATTATAAATATCATCATATTCTGTTTCTGATAGATTGCTGTTAAGTACAATAACATGGTTATTCTTTAATTGATTTTCCATTATGGTTCCTTTTCCTTCTTTACAATAAGTGAATTCACGTTTCTGATAGCAAAAGAATGAGTTCACTTGAAAATAGTTGGTAATTTTTAGTATACCTATAAGGATCCAAAGTGTCAAATGTATTTATTGATGTTCTTTAGGAAAATGCTATTGAGAATCCACCATAATTCCCATTGAAGAAAAGGTTAGATTTTGATACTATATTTCTTGTAAAGTGGTAATAATATGTTGCAACACCCCCCGAAGGTATAATATCTAGTAAATTTATTTCGATATAATATACAAATGGTAAACTATACATGTACAACAAAATACTAAAATCAATATGTTCTGTAATCCATAAACAGTACATAAAGATTGTTAATAAAGCCATAAAAAATAGGAGAACGTTGCAGATAGAAAATTCTGCGGAAAAGGATTTCAATGAATAAAAAAATTAAGGGTAAAGTACTAATTAAAGGAGGCACGAAGGTATGATTCGAGTGGCTCTAATTCTTCTAGGTTCCAGTGTAGTATCAGTATTATTAATTATATTCAGTAGTTTTTCCACAGCAAAAAGATCTGATGAAGCCATAGAACAAATGTTAAGAAAAAGACGAAGTAAACTGAATAAAGAAAATGAATCTGGTGAACCAAATAATGATAGCCTACCAAGTATTGAAAAAATAGAATTCTTAAGGGAAATGTATCCGGTTGGGACTATGCTTAATCTAATGGATGTTACCAGAGGTGCAAAATTATTGACGGATATACGTGTGAGCGTAACCAAAGTAGATGAATTCGGTTTGATACATTGTAAGTTAGAAGATGGGGATATGGTAACATTGAATCCAGAAACAGATATCTTCCAATTAATGAATATATAGATCTACGAAATTTACAAGTCTTGAAATTGTAGTAGTTCAGTGATATGATAATAGGTAAAGTTTTACAAATTCGAATAAGTAACAAAGGAGTAAATAATGGATATATTAAAACAGCTTAAGGAAGAGCTTGGCATAAAATTAGAACAGGTAGAAGCAGCTGTCAGGTTAATTGATGAAGGTAATACCATACCTTTTATTGCCAGATACCGTAAGGAAGTAACAGGCTCCCTTAATGATGAAGTGTTAAGAAATCTACATGAGCGTCTTTTATATCTTCGTAATTTGGAAGATAAAAAGGCGAGTGTTTTAGCTAGCATAGAAGAACAAGGTAAATTAACCGATGAATTAAGGGCACAAATCGTAGCAGCCACTACATTAGTTGTAGTTGAGGATTTATACCGTCCATATCGTCCAAAACGAAGGACTAGAGCTACCATTGCAAAAGAGAAAGGATTAGAGCCTTTAGCAAATATTATCATGCTTCAGATGACCGATCAGCCAATCGAAAAAGAAGCAGAAGCATTTTTGGATGCAGAAAAAGAAGTGAATACAGTAGAAGAAGCAATTGCTGGTGCAATGGATATCATTGCAGAGAATATTTCAGATGAAGCAGATTATCGTATCTACATTCGAAAGGTAACCTTTGAAGAAGGAACCATAACTTCTAATGCAAAAGATGAAAAGCAAGAGAGCGTTTATGAAATGTACTACAATTTTGAAGAGAAACTTACTAAACTTGCTGGACACCGTGTATTAGCGCTAAATCGTGGTGAGAATGAAAAAATTCTTACTGTAAAAATTACAGCACCGGAAGAGAGAATACTTCAATTCCTTCAAACTAAAACAATCATTCGTGAGAATCCAAACACAACAAATATATTAAAAAACACTATTGCAGACAGTTATAATCGATTAATTGCACCTGCCATTGAGCGTGAAATTAGAAGTGATCTAACTGAAAAAGCAGAAGATGGTGCTATCAAAGTATTTGGTAAGAACCTAGAACAATTACTAATGCAGCCTCCAATTGTTGGACAAGTTGTACTTGGCTGGGACCCTGCTTTCCGTACTGGTTGCAAACTTGCAGTTGTAGATGGAACAGGTAAGGTACTTGATACGGTAGTGGTATATCCAACTGCTCCACAGAATAAAGTAGAAGAAACCAAAAAGACAGTAAAACAATTCATTGATAAATATGGAATCACTTTAATCTCAGTAGGAAATGGAACTGCTTCTAGAGAATCTGAGATGATTATTGTTGACATGTTAAAGGAAATTCATAGCAATATACAATATATTATTGTAAATGAAGCAGGGGCTTCCGTATATTCAGCAAGTAAATTAGCAACAGAAGAATTTCCGAACTTTGATGTTGGACAAAGAAGTGCAGTATCCATCGCAAGAAGATTACAGGATCCTCTGGCTGAATTGGTTAAGATTGATCCGAAATCCATTGGTGTTGGACAATACCAACATGATATGAATCAAAAGAAATTATCAGAAGCGTTAACTGGTGTCGTTGAAGATTGCGTAAATAAAGTAGGAGTAGATTTAAATACAGCATCTGCATCTTTACTAGAATATATTTCAGGTATCACAAAGGTTATTGCTAAGAATATTGTAACCTACCGTGAAGAAAATGGACGTTTTACAAATCGTAAACAATTATTAAAGGTTGCAAAGCTTGGACCAAAAGCATTTGAACAATGTGCAGGTTTTATGAGAATTCAAGATGGTGAGAACCCATTAGATGCAACCAGTGTACATCCAGAATCTTATGACGCAGCAACACTGCTTCTTAAGAAACTTGGATTTACTACAAGCGATATCAAAGCAAATAAATTATCAGACCTTGGTAAGCAGGTTAAAGATAAAACAGCAATTGCTGCTGAACTAGGTATTGGTGAAATCACATTAGTAGATATTATCAAGGAATTAGAAAAACCAGGCAGAGATCCACGTGATGAGATGCCAAAACCAATTCTTAGAACTGACGTATTAGAGATGAAAGACTTAACAGAAGGAATGATATTAAAAGGTACGGTTCGTAATGTAATTGATTTTGGTGCCTTTGTAGATATCGGTGTACACCAGGATGGTTTAGTTCACATATCTCAATTAACGAATAAGAAGTTTGTAAAACATCCTCTTGATGTAGTTAGTGTTGGTGATATTGTGGAAGTTAAAGTAATGAGTGTAGATTTAGCGAAAAAGAGAATACAGTTAACGATGATAATGTAGTAAATAACAAGAAAGATATGAGCACTGATACAAATGGTTTTGCTGCACAAGTAAGTATTTAATGTCAGATGATTTTCACAGAAAGATGTTAGAAGAACTTCAGACAAGATTAAGTTCTTACATTTGTTATGCAACAGAAAGTTATGTAGTAAGGTAGTTAATAAAAAGATAAATAAGATCATTAAAAAGAATAACATCATTAAAAGTATAACATAAAAAGATAATAATAAAAGAATAACAATTAAAGGTAACAATAAAAGAATAACAATAAAAGAATAACAATAAAAGAATAATAAAGGTAACAATAAAAGGATAACAAAAAACGATAACAATAAAAGCTTAATAAGAAAAAGATAAAACACTAGGTTTCATGAAGAAACCTAGTGTTTTTTTGAGATACAAAAGTTACTAAAAAAATCAAACATAAGTAATTGTGTATATATTACTGTACAACATAAACCAGCGATTCTCTTTTTATTACTTATATCATTTATACATTCTTAACCAAGATATCTTTTATATCAACTGCAATGTGTTGTTTCTTCATGGTTTCAGATACCGCTTTACTAATATCTTCATTATAGGTTGCTACAATTTTGGCTATTAATTCGTTCTTCTGTTCCTGTGTTAGAACATTAAGTGCAGCAGTAATCATCTGGACTGGGATGTTACCCATATCGGAAAGAATTGTAGCTATTTTACTATCTTTTTTCTCTAAATTTTCTAACATAGTTGGTATCATACGTTCTACTAGTTCATTATAATTAATTTCACTTAAGGTTAATTCTATTTTTAACATGCTCTTTCCACCTTTCACCATATTACGAATTTTCATTTTCTTAACTTCTATTGTGAGATAATTCTTTCGGATAGCCTCATTCAACCCATCGATTATCTTATCGTCTGCTGTAGATATTAATTTGGCTGTAATAGTATCCTTTAATTCTTGTGGTAGCCCAGATGCTAATTGTTTTGCAACAAAGTTCGGTTTGTGGTTGCTTATTAACAAGAACCGAATTATTGCCAAACTTAAGCTATTATTGGAGTTATTTTCAAGAATTCTTGGAAGCCAATAATCAAGTAAATATTTATAATCTATATTATAAATATAGGCTTCAATATGAAACATCTAGTTCTCCTTTCACATTATATAAAAGCATAGGCTATTAGGAAACAATATTAAGTTTCTAATTCACCTACCAATCACATAATTATAATAAATAAATTCTACACTAAAGAATATGTATTTACAATTACTAAGGTGAATAGATATTCTTTAAAAAGAGTAATGTTTATTTATGAAAATAGTTGTAAGGAAATTTGTCGTAAGCGAAATTAAAACCTCATATACTGTAAAAATTCATAATAAACTAAGACAAAATGAAACATTATGCGATGAAAAGATGGAAATATATAGAAAATCCATCTTGTGCATTAATATTAAGTGATTTATAATTCTACTTGCTTGGTAAAAATTTACTGTAAGTTCATAAAATGAAATGAATAATATTTAATTTAGGATGAATTTAAGGATGAAAAATTAAGATACGTAGATTTAGGGGACTAAAACAGATTGTTATCTATTAATAATTTCAAAGACGAAAAATTATGTGGTCTAAAGTCTTTCTATTAATCTTAAGAAATATCTTAACTTGTATAGTATTCCAAGATAGCCATAAGGTCAAATAAGATTTGTAAGTAAAAAAATACTTTATTAAGTTGTACTATTTTTAGTTTTTTGGAATATATAAAGAAATAATTACATAACAGATGAAAAGAAAACCTGAATATACTTCATTTCTTATCTAAGGGGGAACGATTATGAGCAAACGTATTATGCCTCCTCTTGTTTCCATATGCATACTGTTATTGGTGTTATGCATAGAGGTTGTGGGAAGTGCAAATACAAAAGATGAGATAAGTATACCAACAATAGCAAGTGATAGCCAGATATTGGAGGATAATTCATTAAACCAATCGGAAAAAGTTATTGTAAGCCTTCTAAGTAGTAGGATTGCAGCTTCTGGTAATCAGCTGAGAGAAACTTCAGAATATAACCTGTATGTAGAGCATTTAAGAAAATATTTAAGTAGTGCAGGTGTTACAATAAGTGATGATTCTGGGAAAAAAGCAGCAAGTAAAATCCTTGAGATGAGTGCTATCATGGACTTAGAACAAGAAAATAATATTGAAAAAATGACATTAGATGGAAGGGAATTGGCAATTAACTTATCACAAGAAATATATAAAGCTTGTGGCTTAACATTAAATTATAATCTTAAGGGTCAGATTACACGTATATCTGATAAAACAGGCAAATTTATATATCTAAATGAAAGTCAATTAAAGCAAACAGGTTTTCAATTTGATTTATTTTTAATTACTTTTGGGATAATAGCTTTTTTGCTTTTTATCTGTATCATCATAGCAAAGAAACATCAACTCTATGTGAAGGATGTGGCATACGATGGATTTAATGAAGAAAGATACGCCCAATAAATACTTATTAATAGTAGACCTATGTTGTATTGTAGTGTCGTTTCTATTAGCTACCTGGATTCGTTATGGTAAGATAACAAAGTATTGGTACAACAATGTATATGGTTGGTCATCTATCTTTATCATTTTGTTATATATTGCAATCTTTTACTTGTACGATACCTATAGCAAATTATTCAAGCGCGGTTTTCTAGAAGAGTTAACCGCGGTGATTAAAATAAATTGTATTTTAGCCGTTACATCAACAGCAATTATGTTTATATTTCAGGAAGGAGCCATGTACTCCAGATTATTTTTCTTTTGTTTCTTCCTGTTAAATATAGGTATTAGCTACATAGCAAGGCAATATTACAAAGTGTTACTTTTAGCGGTATATAAGAAAAGTACTTCCAGCCATAAAATTATGATAGTCACAACAAGTGATCAAGCAAGAGAAGTGCTTAAACGCATACGCAGTGAAAATGAATGGGAATTTCAAATAACCTACCTTACAATCTTAGATAAATATTTAGTAGGTGAAAAAATAGATGGAATTGAAGTAAAGGCTGACTTTATTGATATGTTTGAAGTAGCAAAACATCAGGTGTTAGATGGTGTATTCATACATATTCCACCAGATTGCCCACTACAGTTAAACTTAGAAGAAACCATATTAGAATTTGAGAATATGGGTGTTACTGTGAATTTAAGTATCAATACCTTTGGGCTTAAGCTCCATGAGAAGATCATTCAGCAGATGAGTGGATATCATGTATTAACCTTTAGTTCCAGATTATTTAATGAAAGCCAATTGCATTTAAAACGTTTGATTGATATTACAGGCGGATTAGTAGGATGTACCTTAGCAGTAATATTAGGGTTATTTATAGCACCAGCAATCATTATCGAATCACCGGGGCCAATATTCTTCTCCCAGATTCGGGTTGGTAAAAATGGAAGGCGCTTTCGCATCTATAAGTTTAGGTCCATGTATACAGATGCCGAAGAGCGAAAATTAGAATTAATGGCACAAAATGAAATGAGTGGATTGATGTTTAAAATGAAGGATGATCCCCGTATTACAAAAGTTGGTAAGTTCCTTCGTAAAACAAGTTTAGATGAGTTTCCACAATTTTTTAATATCTTAAAGGGTGATATGAGTCTGGTTGGAACCAGACCCCCTACAGAAGCGGAATTTCTTCAGTACGAAGGAAGGCATAAGAGAAGATTAGCTCTTAAGTCAGGCTTAACTGGACTTTGGCAGGTCAGTGGAAGAAGTAATATAACAGACTTCGAAGATGTTGTGAAGTTAGATTTAGATTACATTGACAACTGGTCAATTATGATGGATATAAAAATTCTGCTAAAGACCATATGGGTCGTACTGTTTGGAAGAGGATCAAGGTAAGCGCTGGGGGAGAAAAAGTTGAATCGATGGATAGATACACATAGCCACATATTACCGGCTGTGGATGATGGTTCGGTCAGTATGGAACAAACCAAAAACATGCTAAAAATTGCACACGAAGAAGGAATCATAGTATTAATAGCGACACCTCATTATGGAGTTGGATGTTTAAATACCGATGTCGAAGTTCTAAAGAAAAAATTAGAACAGGTAAGACAAGAAGCAAAACAAATTGATGAAAATTTTAGGATTGAGCTAGGCAATGAATTATATTATGATGACGAAATTATTGAACACTTAAGGAAGAAAAAAGCTTTGACTTTAGCAGGAACTAGATATGTTCTAGTAGAGTTTAATAAAGAAGATGAATATCAGAATATCAAAACTGGATTACATCGATTGCTAATACATGGGTATCTACCCATATTAGCCCATGTAGAACGTTATGATTGCTTGTATGATAACTTGGATAGAATCGATGAGCTAATTCGTCTTGGTGCTTACATGCAAATGAATATATCCAGTATTACAGGAAAGTTAACAGACAGAGAAACAAGAAATTGTAAAAAACTTATGGATTATGGAATGATACATCTAGTCTGTACGGATTCTCATTCTGATTATAAAAGAGCACCCAGGATGAAAGAGGGCCTGTCACGAATTAAAAGAAGATATGGTGACCAGGTATTACATCAAATACTCATTGAAAATACAAGAAAGCTTATCAATAACCAACACATATAAATGAGGAGTCCTGGATGGAAACGAATATGAATGAAGAAATAGAAATTAATATAAAAGAGTTGTTTCAGGTTTTGCTGAGAAAGCTATGGATCGTTGCATTTGCTTGCGCCATCTGTGCATTAACTGTGGGTATTTTAACGAAGTTATTCATAAAACCTATGTACACTTCTACAACCAAGTTGTATGTCATTAATAGACAGAATACAGAGAAATCAACCACTTATACGGACTTACAAACTGGAACTCAGTTAGCTAAGGACTATAAGATATTAGTAACTAGTAGGCCGGTAACAGAACAAATTATATGTGAATTAGGATTAACTATGACACATGAAGATTTGGTTTCATCTATCACTGTAAATGCTCCAACAGATACCCGTATCATTGAGATTACCATCAAGAACCAAGATCCATATGTGGCTAAGCAATTAGCAGATGCCATCGGAAAGGTATCAGCGGAACGAATGGTTTCTGTGATGGAGATGGAAAAAGCAAATATCGTGGAACCAGGAAGTATTCCAGTAGTACCCATTGGACCCAATGTGAGTAAAAATATCTTGATTGCAGGAATTATTGGTACAGTAGTATCATCTGGGATTATCCTTGCACTTTATATTAGTGATGACACCATAAAAGGTACCGATGATGTAGAAAAATTCTTAGGAATTACTACCCTTGCTGCCATACCTTATGAAGAAGACGTATTAAATTCTAGAAGAGTGCAAGCGGCACTAAAAAAAGCTTATAAAAAAGGTTATCGAGGAGGGTTAAACAATGCAATCTATTAACATACAAAAAATGTTAAGTGTTGATTTTAGAGGACATGAAGCCTACAACACCCTAAGAACCAATGTACAGTTTTGTGGTAAGGAAATTAAAACAATTTGTATCACCAGTTGTACTCCCAATGAAGGAAAGTCAGTGGTATCCTTTCGTTTAGCAACTTCAATGGCGGAAGGTGGAAAAAAAGTATTATTTATTGATGCGGATCTTCGTAAATCCGTATTAATAAACCGTTTAAAAATTGATCAGACCGTAGTCGGATTATCGCAATATCTTTCTGGTATGAACACACTAGATGAAGTGTTATATCACACGAATATTGAAAATTTGGATATTATATTTACTGGACCTATACCACCCAATCCATCGGATTTACTTGGAAGCAAAGTCTTTTCCAATCTAATTCAAGCTCAAAGGGATAAATACGATTATATTTTTATTGATACACCACCACTTGGTGTAGTAATAGATAGTGCTAATGTATCTGAATACTGTGACGGCGCATTACTTGTGATTCAAACTAATACGATAAGTTATAAATTTGCACAACGTGTTATAAAGCAATTGGAAAAAGGCAGATGCAGGGTATTAGGTGCAATTCTTAACAAGGTTGATTTAAAACATCATGGTTATTATGGCAAGTACTATGGCAAATATTATGGCATGTCATATACCAATGCAGAAAGTTAAATAATACAATTTACCATTGGAGGAAGCCATGAAGAAATATATCATTGCAGCAAGCGCCACGACATTCATATTATTTGTGACCTTACTGATATTAGTGTTAAGAGAAGATAACAAGGAGCCTGTTATTACTGTTGCAGGTACTAATATTACGTATACAGAAGGAGAAGATCTTAAAGCACTACTAGATTACGTAACAGCCAAAGATGATAAGGATGGTGATGTAACGGATTCCGTTATGGTAGCAGATATCCTTCCTATGACAGATAGTTCAACTGCTAAAGTTACTTATATGGCAAAAGATTCTAGTAACAATATTGCAAAAGAAGATATTATTGTGAACTTCATACTCAAGACAGAAGCTCCAAAAGAAAGTGAAGATGAAGGTAATACCATTGATAAGGCAACTGATAATATAAAAGCAGATGATAAAGTAGCAGATGAGATAACTTTGAATGTAGAAACGGCTAACACATCTCAGACGCAGGAAACACTTAGTGATAAGGTGGTTTCCTATCCATATATTACCTTATCATCCAATGAAGTACACTTAAACTTAGGTGATGAATTAGATCCCTTATCTTTTGTGGAAACTGCACAAGATGATAAAGACACATCCTATCTATTAAATAGTCGTATGCAAGTGGTTGGAACATATGATTTGGAACAAATTGGCACTTATGTAATAATGTATTCCACTACGGACCTGGAAATGAATGAATCCAACCGGGAGTATCTAACAATATTTGTAGAATAATAGTAAAAGGTAACAATTGGATATTAATTTGAGAGACATCAATTTGTAAACAACTACCAAAATAGTAAAAATGTCCTATTTTTTATTGACTTTATTTTCCTAAAAAACTATAATTTCTCATTGGGGAAGTTAATCAATTTGTTATTGATATCGCGAATATTCTGTCAATTTCGACAAAAACCGCGTAATTTTATATAGATACAAGACGATTATTAAGAATTACTGGGGGACGAGTAGATGAAAACGTATCATGCGAAAAAGTTGAATATAGAAGTGAATGGAGGTTGCTTAAGTGAAGTGAAACCTGGTTTTAATGAAGTAAAACAGGATTCTCTTACTATGAATATTGTGCAATTTCCAGGTAACTTTCTGTCTAAGGAGCACAGAATTTATTTTGGCATAAAGAGAATAGCAGATATATTGCTATCAGTCTTAGCCATAATTGTACTGTCTCCTATTTTTTTACTTACTGGAATCGCCATTAAAGTTGAATCTAAGGGTAAAATAATCTACTCTCAACTCCGTACAGGTAAAAATGGAAAAGTATTTAAAATCTACAAATTCCGTAGTATGTATCAAGACGCAGAGCTATTAAGATTTCAATTACTAGACCAGAATGAGATGGATGGTCCAGTATTTAAGATTCAAAATGATCCTAGAATAACAAAAGTAGGACGTTTCATAAGGAAAACCAGCATCGACGAATTACCACAATTAATTAACATTATCCGAGGGGACATGAGTATAGTAGGACCAAGACCACTTGTGGTGTACGAGACAGATCAATTAAGTAAACATGAGAATCTTCGTCACCTTGTACAACCTGGTTTAACCTGTTATTGGCAAATAAGCGGGAGAAATGATATCACGTTTGAAGAATGGATTCAGTTAGATTTTAAATACATAAAAGATATGAGTCTATGGACAGATATCAAAATCATTGTTAAGACCGTAGGCGTCGTACTATTAAGAAAAGGCGCATATTAACATTTTAGAAGTGAATAAAAGTATTAGTGTTAATAAGGAGGTTTCGATGGAAGGGTTTATTGATATACATAGTCATATATTGCCACAATTGGATGATGGTTCAAGTAGTATGGAACAGACGTTACGTATGCTAAAGATCGCATACGATGATGGTATAAGAACTATGATTGCTACACCACATGCTCATGACGGGCGTGGTGCATGTGACAAAGAAGTTATGGAACAAAAGTTAAAGGATGTAAAAGAAGCGATAAAAGATACCTATCCCGGTATGAAGTTATACCTAGGTAGTGAAATCTATTATAGTCATGATAGTATAAAAAAATTAAATGATAAAAAGTATCCAGCGATGGCAGATACAAAATATGTATTAGTGGAATTTTCTCCAATGGCTGAATTCAGATATATAAAGAATGGACTACAGGAGTTTATCTTAGATGGATTTAATCCAATTGTTGCCCATGTAGAACGTTATTACTATGTAGTGAAAGATCTAGAGCGGGTGGACGAATTAATCCAAATGGGTGCTTGCATACAGGTGAATGCAGCCAGTATAACAGGTGAGTTTGGAAAAGAATATCAAGGTATTACAAAGAAGTTAATAAAGAATAACTTTATACACTTCTTATCAACGGATGCACACAGTGATGGAAACCGTGCACCAAGACTTAAAAAGTGTGTCGATTACCTAACTAAAAAGTATGGTGAAGAATATATTAGTGAAATATTGATTCATAATGCAGAAAAGCTATTATTGAATCAGTATATATAGAAAAGAATTAAACAGGAGATAAAAGATGGATAACATGAACACCAATGAAGAGATAGAAATTGACTTAAGAGAGTTATGGCGAGTGGTAAAAAGAAAGATCTGGTTAGTAGCAGCTTCAGGGTTCTTATTAGCCTTAGCAGCTTTCTTAATAAGTAAGTTTATATTAACGCCACAGTATGAATCTACAACTAAGATTTATGTATTAAATAAGCAGGATAACTCTACTGCAATCACTTACTCTGATCTTCAAAGTGGAACACAATTAACAAAAGATTATATGACATTAGTAACTAGTAGACCAGTGACTGAACAAGTTATTAAGGATCTAGGACTTGATATGAAACATAAGGATATGGCTGAGATCATAAAGGTTTCTAATCCCCAAGATACTAGAATTCTAAGTATTACAGTAACTTATTCTGACCCATTCTTAGCAAAAAAGATTGCAGATGCAGTAAGAGAGGCAGCAGCCGTACATATTAAAGCAGTTATGAACATTGAACAAGTTAGTATTGTTGAAGATGCTAACATCCCAGACGAAGCATCTTCACCAAATACAATGCGTAATACCTTAATTGGTGGAGTAGTTGGATTGTTCTTAGCAGCAGGTATAGTAATCTTAATTCATATTCTAGATGATAGCATTAAGACGCCGGATGATATCGAACGGTATCTTGGATTAAGTGTACTTAGTTCAATTCCGATTCAAGGCAGTCTAAAAGCGGTGAAGAAAAAGGCAAAACACAAAAAATCATATAAGAATAAAGAGAACTATAGTCCTAGCCTTAACAAATTGTAATTACAAAGGAGAAACAATATGGAAACCGTAGGAATTAGTAAGCTGACTAACCTAGACTTTCAGGGGAATGAAGCTTATAAGACATTAAGAAGTAATATTCAATTCTGTGGAAGTGATATTAAAGTCATCGGATTCACTAGCTGTACTCCTAATGAAGGTAAGAGTAGTGTATCTCTAAACTTAGCAGTATCTATGGCAGAATCTGGAAAACAGGTAGTATTTGTTGATGCGGATTTAAGAAAATCGGTTTTGATTGGTAGGTACAAGGTAAATAAACCGATCAAAGGACTTAGTCATTATCTATCTGGTATCAATGCAGAAGAAGAAATTGTATATCAAGCGAATACAGATAACTTATATATGATTTTCTCTGGCCCAGTGCCACCGAATCCATCTGAGTTACTTGATAGCGAGAAATTTATAACTTTAATTAAGAAACTTAGTGATGCTTATGATTATGTGATTATTGATACTCCACCACTTGGTAGTGTAATTGATAGTGCTGTTATATCAAAGGTATGCGATGGTATGGTTATGGTAGTGGCTGCAAATGAGATTAGTTATAAATTTGCTCAGAGAGTAAAGGTGCAGCTGGAGAAGACTGGGTGCAAGATACTTGGAGCAGTGCTTAATAAGGTGGATGTAAAAGAGAGTGGATATTATGGGAAATATTATGGGAAGTATTATGGAGTTTCAGAAAAATGATTTAATATTATAATTTACAATTTAGTCCGTGTGATATGTAGTGTAGTATTACTAATTTAAAGCTGTAATGTTTGTTCTACATGGTACATATAGCAACTTGATTCCGAAAATAATTTATATAAAGATTGCAGAGAGCATTCTACTTAAACAGGCTTGAAGAGTTTTTTTACAACCTTAATCAAAGATATTTTGTTAAACGTTACTTTTTTCTAGTTGAGCAGATTTAAAGGTGGTATTTATAACAAGGTCACTGAAAAACTGTGTGAACTGTTAAGGTGAGATGCTAGACATGCTTGATACCCTTATATAAGCAAAAGAACAGGGATTATACAATAAATAGTGCATTGAGCTATATATATCTATTACATTTAGTACTCTATAGATTCCAGCTTTAAATACCAAGGTTTAAGTGTAAGATTCTTCTTCCACACTATAAACAACTATCGAGTCAGTTTTGAGCGCAATTGAGATCTGAAAATAGGAAAAAACGTATAAAAGTCCGTTAGATAATATAAAAAGCTAGAGTGAAAAAAGGGTCTAGCTTACATGTTAGTTTGATAGATAGAGTTATATATTAGAAAAATCAGAAAGTCATTAATATTGGGATTTAAACTATCGAAAAAGTAAGAAAAGTAAGTAACACCGTAAGGGGTGGTAGATGCACGGCGTGGTAGCGCCACACTACAGGAAACAAATTTTAAAAACGGAGAGTGAAACGAAATGAAAGGCATTATTCTTGCTGGTGGATCTGGCACAAGACTTTATCCATTGACAATGGTTACATCAAAACAGTTATTGCCAGTGTATGACAAGCCGATGATTTATTATCCATTGTCAACTTTAATGCTGGCAGGGATTAAAGATATTCTTATTATTTCAACGCAAACTGATACACCACGTTTTGAGGCACTATTAGGAGATGGTTCACAGTTTGGTGTGAGTCTTAGCTATAAGGTTCAGCCTTCTCCAGATGGATTGGCCCAGGCATTTATTCTGGGCGAAGAATTCCTGAATGGTGAAGCAGGAGCAATGGTACTTGGAGATAACATCTTCTATGGAAATGGATTCTCCAAAATTCTTAAAGCTGCTGTAGCTGATGCAGAAGAAAATAATAGAGCTACTGTGTTTGGATATTATGTACCTGACCCTGAAAGGTTTGGTGTTGTTGCATTTGATGAAGAAGGACACGCCACATCTATTGAGGAAAAACCTCAAAAAGCTAAATCAAATTATGCAGTAACGGGTTTGTATTTCTATCCTGCAGGAGTTGCAGAAAAGGCAAAATCTGTTAAACCTTCTGCTCGTGGAGAACTAGAAATCACAACATTAAATGAAATTTATTTGAATGAAGGAAAACTTGATGTTCAACTTTTAGGGCGTGGATTTGCATGGCTTGATACTGGAACAATGGACTCATTAGTAGAAGCTGCTGATTTTGTTCAAATGGTTGAAAAGAGACAGGGTATTAAAATATCTGCCCCTGAGGAAATAGCATTTAGATATGAGTGGATTAATAAAGAGAAGCTTATTATGTCGGCTGCAAAATATGGCAAATCTCCATATGGTCAGCATCTCAAGGCAGTAGCTGAAGGAAAGGTACGTGGATAATGAAGTCTATCGAAACAAAGATTCCTGGTGTCATTATTATTGAGACCGATGTATTTGGTGATTACAGAGGATATTTTACTGAAACATACAACAAACCAAAGTATGAAGCACTTGGGATTACCACAGAGTTTATCCAAGATAATATGAGCTTCTCCGCTCAAAGGGGAACTCTCCGTGGGCTTCATTGGCAAAATCCACCTTATGCACAGGCAAAACTTGTGTCTTGTACTAAGGGTAAGGTTATCGATGTAGCTGTTGATATTCGTAAAGGGAGCCCTACTTTTGGTGAGTGGGTAAGTGTTGAATTAAGCGCAGAAAACCACAAACAGTTTTTTATTCCAAGGGGATTTGCACACGGATTTTTAACACTGACTGAAGATGTTGAGTTCAGATACAAGTGTGATAATGTCTATAGTAAGTCAACTGAGGGCGGTATGAGATATGATGCACCAGAAGTTAACGTGGACTGGGGCTCCTTTTTAAATGGTATAGAGCCTGTTTTGAGTGAAAAAGACATGAATGGTCCAACTCTTGAAACTTCAGATAATCAATTTGTTTATGAGGAGAACTGTTAATTATGAAACAGTATTTAATCACTGGTTGTGCAGGATTTATTGGTTCCAATTTTGTTTATTACATGTTGAAGAAATACAATGATATTTTGCTTGTAAATTTAGATATATTGACTTATGCAGGTAACCTTGAAAACATTAAGGGTGTAGAAGATGATTCACGCCATGTTTTCGTTCAAGGTAATATCTGCGACAAAGAACTTGTGAGTTCTTTATTTGAAAAATATGACTTTGATTATGTAATTAATTTTGCTGCTGAAAGCCATGTGGAT
>JARBTX010000004.1 GCA_029239975.1 Anaerocolumna sp. | reverse complement strand
TGCATTGATTTTACTTACACCATGGAATAAAGATCGTATTCTTGTTGATCCATTTTGCGGTAGTGGTACAATCCCAATTGAAGCAGCTATGATTGGAGCCAATATAGCACCAGGAATGAATCGCTCATTTTTATCTGAAAATTGGACAGACTTAATACCAAAAAAAGCATGGTATTCTGCAATTGAAGAAGCAAATGATGTGAAACGTAATAATGTTGAAATGAGTATTCAAGGTTATGATTTAGATGGTGAAATTGTAAAGGCCGCTAGACAAAATGCTGCGTTAGCTGAAGTAGACCAATATATACATTTTCAACAACGTTCTGTAAGTGATTTGAGCCATAGCAAAAAATATGGTTTTATCATTACAAATCCACCATATGGTGAAAGATTAGAAGATAAGCAAGCATTACCAGCACTATATAAAGAAATAGGACGTACCTTTAATGCATTAGATGCTTGGTCATACTTTATTATTACAAGTTATGAAGATGCTCAAAAATATATTGGAAGAAAAGCTGATAAAAACAGAAAAATCTATAATGGTATGTTAAAGACTTATTTCTATCAATTTATGGGTCCAAAACCACCTAAAAGAGATAATAATAGTGTAGAAATAGTGTAGAAAAGTAATGTAAGAGAAAGGACAACAAGTTTTACTGTTGTCCTTATTTTATACTTTAAATTGAGAAATAAGGTTTATATTGTAAGCTAGTGGTAGTCCCTTGATTAAAAGAATCCTTGCTTAAATAAACCACTGAAATTATAATTGTTTCTGAATCCATATGACAATATCTTTCATAATTTCTTCAGCATTAATCTCTTGCAGTAATTCATGCCTACATTCAGGATATAGCTTTATCGTTGTTCGACTAAATCCGAATTTTTTATAGAGTGAAAATAAGTGATTAATTTCTTTTCCATAATTACCAACTGGATCGTGGTCACCGGCAATTAGAAAAATAGGTAATGTATTACGAGTCTTTTTCATTTTATGAGCTGAGGTTGCTCGAGTTACAATGTTTAATAAATCGTTATAAAAACTAATAGTACAAACATAACCACAATATGGATCATGTATATAAGCACCTACTGAAGGATTGTTACGTGATAACCAGTCAAATGCGGTACGTGTTATAAGACTGGTATAAGCGTTACTTCCAAACATCATATTATTTATGAAAGGGGATCTATGTTTTGGGCCATTGAACAATTTTATTAATGATGTAAGAAGAATACCGGACTTCGTTTTTATCTTACCTGGGTGAGTGGAACCACATAAGATTACACCACTAAATTCATCATATTTCTGAATCACATTACGTGCAATTAAAGATCCCATACTATGACCAAATAAAAATAGTTTTTTACTTCTATTTATTTCATTAATATGTTGAACTACTTCAAGTGCATCATTTACAACTTTGACATGCCCATTAGTATCACTAAAATAGCCTAAATCTTTCATAATCATATTAGTACCATGTCCTCTATGATCATAAAGATAAACATCAAATCCTTGGATATTCAAAAAGGTAGCAAAGTTATAATATCGTTTGTGATGCTCAGCCATACCATGTAATAGGAGAATACTTGCCTTTGGTTCCTCTAAACAATAAAAATGATGTAATATGGTTTTATGGCCATCGCTTTGAACTATTATTTCTGATTTTGAGTCCATTCTATATCCCTTTCTGACACACCCAATAATTTTACAAATTAACAAAATATTCCTAAAATTATTATACGTTCTATTGTTATAAAATGCAATCTGAATCTACTACAAACATCCATATTTATATAATTTTGCTAAACATATCTAAGTATAAAATTTTTTGTATTATAAAAAACTATATTGTAGAAAAACGTAATGCATAGTATAATTTCCATATCAGGGGGAAAATAAATGGACGAACAGAAACTTCTAAAAAATACAGCAATTAATAGTTTTGTCCTGATGTTGATGGTAGTTATTATGTCTACTGTCTACACTCATAATAATAACACATTAATATATGCAGAAAATGATAGCGGCAAGATACCAGCTTTTTTTAATGATAAAAAAGATAATGATGAAGCCAGGAATGATAACATGAATAATGTTAATCAGGAAGTAATAGTAGATAAGCTAGGTGATAAGTATCTTATCATTAAAAAAACAAATGCAACTAAATTAAATGTAAATCTTGAAGATTTATATATGGAAAGAAGTATTAGTCTAACAATAGGTGGATTATCAAAAGATTCTCTTGATGAATTGACTGTTATTAGAGTAGACCAAGGTAAAGAATTTATAGGACAACCTATTGCAGCCAAAGATTTACCGAAAGAACAGTCAAAAGATGAAAAAACAGCTCAGCAAGCAAATAACGAAAAACTAATACAGAATACGAGTAATGATTTGAGCATCAATCAGAGTAATGATGTGAACAATGATACAAATAATGACCTAAAAAATGATTCAAATAAAAACCCAAATGAGGAATTATTAGTACCAGAAATTATTACTGCATCTGGTAATATTCTAAGCATGAATGATGTAGTAACTACAGAAAATGCAATGGATCCAGTCAAAGATTTTAACATTCAATATAAGCAAGAAGCAAACAGTGAATTGTATACAGCTATATTATATATTTCATTAGATGATATCTATGCACAAATAGTATATCAAGATAATGAAAATATTTATATTGATTTAAAGCGTCCTAAAGATGTATATAAAAAGATTATTGTCATAGATGCTGGACATGGTGGTAAGGATTCAGGTACGTATTCAAGAGATGAACGTAATTATGAAAAAGATGTAAACTTGAGTATAATACTCAAATTAAAAGAAATTTTAAATAATGAAGACATAAAAGTTTATTATACACGTACAAAAGATGAAACATTGTTCTTAAATCCTAGAGTAAATTTTGCGAATGATGTTGAAGCAGATTTATTTTTAAGCGTTCACTGCAATGCCAGTGAATCACCAGAGCCTTATGGTTCAGAAGTGTTGTATAATGAGTTAGATAGTTCTGAAGATTTTAACTCCAAAATGCTAGCGGAAATCTGTTTTAAAGAGATTAAAAGTTTAACAAATCGAGTTAATCGCGGATTAGTTGAAGGAAGCGAAATGGTTATTATAGGTAAGGCTAAAATGCCGGTAGCTTTGGCAGAAATCGGATTTATGTCAAATCAACAAGATTTAAATTTCTTATTAGATGAAAACAATCAAAAGCAAATAGCTGCAGCACTTCATCGAGTAATTATTAGGTCCTTTGAAGAAATTGAACGTAAATAGATATTGTGAACTTACAACATAGGGGGGAAGACATGAAAAACAAAATTATATTTGCTACTACCAATGAAGGCAAAATGAAAGAAATACGGATGATCTTACAAGATTTGGGTTATGATATTTTATCTATGAAAGAAGCAGGAATTCAGTTTGACATTGTAGAAGACGGTGACACATTTGAAGAAAATGCTATTATTAAAGCTAAAACCATTATGGAGCTTACAGGAGAGATAGTATTAGCAGATGACTCTGGACTCGAAGTAGATGCAATGGATAAGGCTCCAGGTATATATTCTGCACGTTTTATGGGTGAAGACACTTCCTATGATATTAAAAATCAATATATCATTAATAAATTAGAAGGATTATCACAAGATGAAAGAAGTGCAAGGTTTGTATGTGCCATAGCATGTGCATTCCCAAATGATGAGATTTTAACAACTAGAGGAACCATTGAAGGGTTTATAGGTAAAAAAATAGTTGGAGAAAATGGATTTGGTTACGATCCAATCTTTGTTGTACCAGAATACGGATGTACTACAGCTGAATTATCACCAGAAATAAAAAATGAAATCAGCCATAGAGGAAAAGCACTTAAAGCTATGAAAGAAATCATTCGGAGCAAGAAATAATTATGAAAATATTAATAGTTAGTGACTCTCATGGAAGAAATCAGAATTTAGAAAATGTGATTGAAAAGGTTAAACCAATTGATTTATGCATACACCTAGGAGATTTTGAGAATAGTATCGATTTTATGAAAGACATCATACCTTGTAAACTAGAAATAGTTTCAGGTAATAATGATTACTATAATAATATAGAAAGAGATAAGATTATAACCATAGGGAAGTATTGTTTATTCTTAACACATGGACATAGGTATGGAGTTAATTACGGTACTGAAAGAATAAAAGAAGTAGCGCAACAAAATGGAGCCAATATCGCTGTATTTGGACATACACATTGTCCTTTGATTGATCAATCTGGTTCTATATGGGCAATTAACCCTGGAAGTATATCACAGCCAAGACAAGAAGGACATATTCCAACTTTTATTATTATGGAGATTGATTCAAAAGGGATAGCTCATTTTACTTTGAATTATTTTAAATAGATTCGAACATACTATATATGTCTTTCTATGTTTTTTTGCTGGAAAGATAAAAATATAAAAGCATCTGCTAAGCTAAAAACAACGATAAAATTTAGGATATAATTTACTTATATAACATTGTTGATGAATTATTATTAAAAAAAATTAGTAATTGATTTCTAGAAAAAATACTTAGAATTTTTATAAAGTTCTCTATTTTTGAATAAAATTCAACATAAGAAAACCAGTAAAATCAAGGGGTTTGAGAGATTTATAAAAAAAGTTAAAAAAGTTTTAAAAAGTTGTTGACATTATAGGTACTCTATTATATAATAGTTCTTGCGTCACCGATGAGTAAACAAACAAAACCGCTGACGAAACAAAAAATTAGTAAATCGGGGTGTGGCTCAGTTTGGCTAGAGTGCTTGATTTGGGATCAAGAGGTCGCAGGTTCGAATCCTGTCACCCCGACTTATAAACTAATTTATATACTCGACATAATAATTTGCAACAAGAAGCTTAAGTAACAGTTTGTTTTGGACAAACATTTACGCGGGTGTAGTTCAATGGTAGAACACTAGCCTTCCAAGCTAGATACGTGGGTTCGATTCCCATCACCCGCTTGATGTGTGATAAACATATCAGAAGTGTGCTAGTAGCTCAGTTGGATAGAGCAATGGCCTTCTAAGCCATGTGTCGGGGGTTCGAATCCCTTCTGGCACGTTTTTTTATCTTGATAGATTGATGAATAAAAAGTTATTGGTTTTATTTCACTGTAATATTTCTAATACTATAAAAATAATTTGGGCAAGATAAAGATAAACGTAATTTAATATGGTGGGTATAGCGCAGTTGGTTAGCGCGCCAGATTGTGGCTCTGGAGGCCAAGGGTTCGAATCCCTTTATCCACCTTTGGTATAATATATACCATGATTATTGGGCTGTCGCCAAGCGGTAAGGCACAGGACTTTGACTCCTGCAGTCGCTGGTTCGAATCCAGCTAGCCCAGTTTTCTAATGTAACTATTAGAAAAATTTGATGCATGCATCAGATGGGATATTAGCTCAGTCGGTAGAGCACTTGACTTTTAATCAAGGTGTCCCGGGTTCGAATCCCGGATGTCTCATTTATTTTTTATTAAAAAAATAAGGTTATGCGGATGTGGCGGAATTGGCAGACGCGCTAGACTTAGGATCTAGTGGGATACCGTGGGGGTTCGAGTCCCTTCATCCGCAGTATAAACACTTGAAACGATAAGTTTCAAGTGTTTTTTGTTGTTTGGAATTTAGACTATTAATTATAGTTTCTTTAGAGATGTACATTAAATAATCCTAAAAATTATTATAAACATAATTTATTTAAGATAGTTGATAGGATATAAACATTAAAAAAAGGATAAGTATTTGGATATGAATGCTTCATCCATGTAATACAGAACTTAATCTATATCATTGATACCAAAAGTCACATTTTTTAAATGGCGATAATAATTACACCACTCCGTTTTAAAGCACAATACGGTATAATCTGGATCATAGACACCCAAAGGATAATAAATCTCACATCCATCAGACCAAAGCATTTCCTTTGATTCATTATCCTGTAATATTTCTATAGTACCTACTAACATTAAACCTGCAAATTTATTGTCATCTACAAAATATAGACAAGTTTTATTGTCCTTTTTTAGCATATCAACCCTTTTAGTAGATGTATTCGTACTTAGCCAGAACTTCTTAAGACCATCATGTTTTAACCGCATCATAGATTTTATGTTTGGATAACCATTTTCGCCATTTGTACCAACCATAACAATTTTAGAATTTTCAACTAATTCATAACTTTCATCAATAATTAACTTATCAATCATTTTTTCCTCCTGTATTTAAATTTTATTTATTTTAACATATTTAGGAAATGAATGCAAACAATTGTTCGTTAAAAGAAAGGAGCTTACGTTTGCCAGAAATAGTATTAATAAATAATAGGGTAGTAACATATGAATTAATTCATAAAAACATTAAAAATATGTATCTACGTATTAAACCGGACTTAACAATAAGTGTGACTGCAAATCCTCGGGTTAGTAAGTTAAAAGTAGAAAGTTTTATAAAGGATAAGTCAGATTGGATTGAAAAAACATTACAAAATCTAGAGAAGCGTGATAGAGTATTATATAATGAAGTTATATTTAGAAGTGGAGAAACATATAAATTATTCGGAGAAACATATAGTATAAATATGATTCAATCATTAAAGAATGAGATTAAGGTTGATAGTATGAATATATATATTTATGCAAAAGACATCAGTGATAAGATGATGCTAAATAAATTATGGAATAAGTGGTATGAAAAACTAATTAAAGAGACCTTTATTAAAATTCTAAAAGTAACAGTACCTAAGTTTTCTGAGTATCATATTAATATGCCTAACGTGAAACTTAGAAGAATGAAAACTAGGTGGGGGACATGCTCCGTTAATACCAATACTATCACTTTAAATAAAGCTTTAATTCATACTCCCGTGGAATGTATCGAATATGTAGTGGTACATGAATTAGCTCATTTTATACATCCAAATCATAGCAAGCATTTCTACCAATTGGTTAGTGCTATTATGCCTGATTATAAAGAAAGAAAAAAGCTGCTGGAAAATCAAATTCTATTATAATGATAAATCTAAATAATATGAAACCTAAATAATATGAAAACCTAAGTAATATGAAAACCTAAGTAATATTAAAACCTAAATAATATAAAACCTAAGTAATATGAAAACCTAAGTAATATGAAACCTAAGTAATATGAAAACCTAAATAACATAAAACCCAAATAATATGAAAACCTAAATAATATGAAACCTAAATAACATAAAACCCAAATAATATGAAAACCTAAGTAATATGAAACCTAAATAACATAAAACTTAAATAATATGAAAACCTAAATAACATAAAACTTAAATAATATGAAAACCTAAATAACATAAAACTTAAATAATATGAAAACCTAAGTAATATAAAACCTAAAAAAAATATATAAAAATTAAATTATATAAAAAAGGGACGTTTAATTAATAATAATTTCTTTGTGAAGAGATTATTTTTAATTAAGAAGTCCCTTTTTGTGTTATTCTACTTCACGAATCCTATACATG
This sequence comes from Anaerocolumna sp., assembly GCA_029239975.1. Taxonomy (GTDB): domain Bacteria; phylum Bacillota; class Clostridia; order Lachnospirales; family Lachnospiraceae; genus Anaerocolumna. The sequence continues at coordinate 76,199 of JARBTX010000004.1, read as the reverse complement.
TCAAAATATACTTTCATGTATAATAAGAACGATAAACTTAAAAAAACAGCACATGTTATCATTAAGATATTTGTTATTGATGTTTTTAGGGTAGGAATAGCAATTAAAATTAACATTACCACATACAAGACAGTAGTGGATACTTTACCAAACCACATAGCACCATCTAATTTCTTGCCTTTTCGAAACATTACAAAGCCAACAACTGCCATGGTAATTTCTTTTATTACAAACAAGCTTACTAAAAGAAACATCCATCTAATTTTAACAATTAAAACAAATAATAAAGCAGCTTGCATTAGTTTGTCTGCAAGAGGATCGAGAAATTTGCCTAGTTCGGTGACCATTTGAAATTTTCGTGCTATAAATCCATCAAAAAAGTCTGTAAGGCTTGCTAACATAACAACCCAGGCTGAAAGTAGGTATTCATTTGGTTCATCTGCTCTGATATAGAATAGAACAAATACTGGTATTAGCATCAATCTGACGTAACAAAGTAAGTTAGGAATACTTAAAATCTCTTTTTTGGAAAAATTCATCGTGATATCTCCTATCCTATCATTTAAGATTTATAGAAACTAAATATTATCTATATATAATGATAACATACCGATGCAATTATACTTACATATTCTTAATAAATTCAGTATTTAAAGTTTGTTCAGGAAGAAATTCGTCTGAGCTTGCATATTCTAAAATACTATAGAAAAATTGATTGACTTCAATATATTCTAATATTTCTTCCAATTTACTTGTGCACACTAATAAGTTACCTTTTAATATTTCTTGATTTTTCATAACTTTGGCTTCAAATAGAATACCAAGTTTATGATTTCTTTCAAAATTATCAATTACCTGTACAATTGGTCGGTATTCAGAAGATGTATCGTTTAGTATAGTGGCTGTAGAATTTGAAACTATTTGATACCACTTAGGTGTAGCATAATATTCTGTCTGGAAATCGTTTAATGATTTGTGTTTGTTATCAATTAATAATCCCATTGTACCAACCGGTACTTCACGATTCATACTTTCAGATATAGAACGAAACATTGGGTAACACCAAAAGTCTGTACAATAAAAGCCCTGTAGTCCATTTTTAACTGTATTTGGAAGGAGAAGAACATTCTCACCTTTTTGAATTAAATCTTCTGTTATTTCATCATAATTATGAACGATATAAACATTTTTTCCAGTTTTAGTTGACTTATAAACATCATACTTCTCATGTTGTTCAAAGGAAAGACTTCTCTTTGGATATACAGAATACTTATATTCATTTTCAATGTCAGTATCATTTATCATTAATCTTAATCTATATTCCATCGGTAACAAAGCTTCAGGGAAAGTTACCTTTATATCAGCTAATGTAGAAAGTCCATTTGTTATAGTAGGAAGATCAATTGTTCCGGATTGAATTACAGTATACTGTGTATCAATTTGTTCTAAACTCCATTTTAGTTTAGCTAAATTCAATGGTTGTTGTTTATGGTATCTTATTTGAACAGTTACATCTAGAGTATCTCCTGACTCATAATTATATCTTTTAAATCTTCCAAGTAACACTGCGTCAGAACAGAAGCGTCTCCACTCTTTACTAGTGATTGTTCCCTTTTCTTCCATAAATGCATCTAAGACACCAACTAAAGCAGTACCTTGGCCACTAAAATCTTGTAGGTCAAGGAGATGGAATCCAGACAGGTATTTTGTACGTAAAGCTGCTTCTAATTCTTCTTTATAACAAGCTACCGCTAATTGTCCACTAGCCTTAAAATATGCATCTGCTAAATCACCAAGGCCTCTATCTTCAAGGCGTTGTTTAAAGATTTCAAAATTCCTTGCTTTTAATACTCCAGTATATTTATCAATTTCTTTATAATTTGGATAAGTCTCATATTGACCGATTTCGTGTGATATAACTGGAACATAAGGTACTAAACAGTCTGTTTGACTAGAAGCTTTCACTTCTTTGGTATGATCATGATATTGTATCGTGATTGTTTCTTCTTCATTTGATCCATTTACCGTTACATTTGCTCCTGGCATTATATTATCATCGTAATCAAATAATGTACCAGGTTCTGTTGTTTGAACATGGCCAAGTGGAGCATCACACATAGCATAAGAGCCACGGAATAAACGATTCTTATCAAAACGCACACCAACAAAGAAGTCTTCTTCTTTTAAAATATCTGGAACAAATTGAAAGTTATTTGAACCTTGTGTATAGAGATGTCTATTATCTAAATCCTTATATACTCTAAGAATTTCACTGATTCGTTCTTTGCTTCCCCATAATTCATTTCCTAATGACATCATAACAAAGGATGGGTGATTTCCAAATTCTTTTAATATTCGTTTTCCTTCTAATATAAGGTATTCCTGTTCGTCTTTTTTGTGCTCAGGATAGGTTTCATCTGTTACAGTTCCCCAAAATGGTAATTCAGGCTCCATATAGATACCAAGGATATCTGCAGCTTGAAATGCAGCATCTGGTGGGCAACAAGTATGAAAACGATAATGATTGATTCCGAATTCTTTTGCTTTTTTCATTACTGTGAGCCAACCTTCAACAGTAGTTGGAGCATATCCAGTTATAGGGAATATCATACCGTCATGCTTCCCGCGTAAAAACGTTTCATGATTATTAATGATAAACTTTTCTTTAACAGCTACAAATGAGCGGAAACCAAACGTATCACTCCAAGTATCTTTTGTATCTTCGTTATCAATTAATATGTTTAATTGATAAATATTAGGATTAAATTCATCCCATAACTTTGGATTCTGTATGGAATAAAACAAAGTAGCACTTGATTCCCCAGGATTAGCAATGATATCGTAAACTTGTTCGTTATCAAAGCTAGTAGTGGCATTCAATAACTTGTTTGTTATCTTAAAGGTTACATTACTAGAAGTATTTGATTGATTTGCATAATTAATAAATAATGTAACTCCCTGTTTTTCTATGGATGGGTAGATACTAACATCCGTTACGTGAATTAAGGAATAGGATCTAAGTTCTATTGCTCCAGTGATTCCGTTCCAGTTAGTCTGTGTATCTGGGGATGTCATGTGTCCACCTTTTGTTGGATAATTGGTATTATCAATCATAATGACTAATGTATGTTTTCCTGGCTCTAAATCCATACCTAAATTATAGTTATGGGATGTACATAGGCTATTCCTTGTACCTATATAATTACCGTCTAACCATACATGAGAGATTCTAGTTCTTTCTAGATACAACTCAAAAGGTAAATTACTAACCTTAGAATCTAAATAAAATTCTTTTTCAAACCATGCATAACCAGAAAATGCATATTCTTCAGTTAAATAACCAGTTTCTCTGGCAGGATTTTTTTCTCCTTTTTTCGCTTCTGCTGTTGTACCTGGAAGATGAATAGAATCCCCAAAACCACCTTTATGATATTCTAAATCAAACCCAAGTTTTTCTTTATCAAGTTGAAAACTCCATATACCGCTTAAATCAATTTTTTGTATCATTTGTCCTCCTAATGTATATTGTAGTATACTACTTATTCGTTTATCTTTTTTTCTTTTAATATAAGATTCAGGTGTCAAAAGCTCTGCAGTAATTTTGACACTCTAATCTTATAAGTTAAATATGTTAATGTTTTAAATTCTTATTAAATGGTAGCATAGCTATCGTCTCACATAATTCGTTGTATTCTATGCCTAGACATTTCGCTTCTTGGGGTATTAAACTAGTTGGTGTCATTCCAGGTAGGGTATTTGCTTCTAAGCATATAAATTCGCCTTTGGTATCAAGTATAAAATCAATTCGTGAATAACCACCTAGTCGTAATGTTTTATGAACTTTTAGAGCTTTTTCTTGTACTTTTCTTGTTAATTCAAGTGATAAATCTGCAGGACATATTTCACTCGTTAAGCCACTTTGGTATTTGTTTTTATAATCATAAAATCCAGTGGTTGGGATAATTTCTATTACTGGTAATGGTTTGTTATTTAGTATACCTACTGAAAATTCTCGCCCATTTATCATCTTTTCAATCAATACAGATGTTTCATATTTAAATGCATAACTAAGAGCGGTCTTTAGTTCTTCTAAATTCTTTACGATGGATACACCAATGCTTGAACCACAACTACAAGGTTTTACAACACATGGGAATCCAATCGTATTTTTAACGTCATGGATTGTATTTTCATTTATATCATAGAGAATCCACTCTGCAGTTGGAATATTTGCTTGAACAAATAGACGTTTACTTAAGTCTTTATCCATAGCTAATAAACTTCCGATATAACCTGTTCCAGTATATTTTATATTAAAATTATCGAAAGTAGCTTGTAAGCTACCGTTTTCTCCTATGGATCCATGTAAGCCCATAAAAACAACATCGGCAAAACCACAGATATCTAGAACGTTTGGACCTATGAATGCTAACTGATTATTATTCTTAACTTTAATAGCATCCAAATCCGGTTCAATATCAGAAACGGTATAATGATACTTTATTCCATCTTTTGAATACAAAAATAAATCATCCATATTATGAATTGTATTTTGATATCCTTCATAAACATCCAAAAGTAGAACACCATGTCCTTTTTCCATCAGAGCGTTCGCAATTAAACTTCCTGATGATAAGGAGACATCTCTTTCTGGGCTTAAACCACCAGCTAAAACAACTATTTTCATATACTCCTCCATACTGTCAAAACACCACAAATTGGGTGTTGGCAGGAATCGCAATGTATTTTACTTCAATTATATCATACAAATCTTCATGCTACTACTAAATAATACCAGCGAAAATTAATTTTCGGTAATGAACATCCAACTTCTTGCAAACACTTCTATTCATGTTATAATTATAAGAAAATAGTGAAATAACTAAGGTTAATTGTAAAAATTCTTAGGTAAATGAGGCTTGCAAAATTTACACATAAAAAAGGAGATATCAAAATGGTATATATATTCTTAGCGAATGGTTTTGAAGAAATAGAAGGATTGACAGTTGTAGATTTATTAAGAAGAGCTGAAATCGATATTCGTATGGTGTCCATTACTGGTTCAAAACAGATAATAAGTTCACACAATATTAAAGTGGAAGCGGACTTACTTTTTGAAGATATTAATATAGAAGGATCAGATATGCTTATATTGCCTGGTGGAATGCCAGGAACAAAACACCTTGCAGAGCATGAAGGATTAGTTACAGCTTTAAAAGAATATGCGAACAAAGGGAAAACTATAGCGGCAATCTGTGCAGCGCCAAGTGTATTGGGGATGAATGGGATTTTAGAAGGAAAAAGAGCTACCTGCTATCCCGGTTATGAAGATAAGTTACTTGGTGCTACAGTTTCAAGTAATAAAACTGAAGTAGATGGGAATATCATAACCGGTAAAGGCATGGGAGCATCAATAGAATTTTCATTATGTATTATTGAACATTTAAAAGATAAGGAAACAGCTGTAAATATAGCAAAAGCTATTCAGTATGTTTAATAAATCGATATAAAAGTAACAGTGAAAGCACGTTAGGTAAAATCATAAAAGCATTAATCAGATCAGATAATTCCCAAACAAACTCTAAGGATAAAATAGATCCAATAAATATCATAACAATGTAACATACGCGGTATGTATTTATCCCATCTTTTCCAAAAAGGTATACTACCGCTTTTTCACCAAAATAAGACCATCCTATTAACGTAGCAATTGCAAAAGCGATAATAGATAAACCTAAAATGTATTCACCATACGGTATTTGCTTAAATGCAATTGTTGTAAGTTCAGATGCCGTTGCACCAACTGCGGATTCTGGGTGCTTTAGTATATTTGATACAATGACTAAACCTGTTATACCACACATTACTACCGTATCCCAAAAAGTTGCACTCATAGATATTAAGGCTTGTTTATGTGGACTTTCTGTTTTAGCACTTGCAGCAGCTATGGCAGCAGTACCAATTCCTGCTTCATTTGAGAATAGTCCACGTGCAATACCGTATCTTGCAGCTGTTTTAATCGTACTACCAATAAAGCCACCCGCCATAGCACTAGGAAGAAAGGCGGAACGAAAGATTAATGTAACAGCGGGCAGCAGATAACGGATATTTAAGAAAATTAATACGGTACAGGCAAGTATGTAAAAGAAGCCCATTGCAGGAACTAGTTTCATGCATATATTTCCGATTGATTTTATACCACCAACGATGACTAAACCAGTGATGATTGCAATAACAATACCAACCATATAAGGAGATAATCCCCAAAGAGTGGTTGTAACATCCGTAATGGAATTAGATTGTGTTGAACAACCAACACCGTAGGATGCCATTAAAGTTAGAAAACAATATAAAATCGCCAATGGTTTGGAATGTAGACCATGTTCAAGAGCATACATAGGGCCGCCAGAATACGTGCCATCCTTTCCTTTACGACGAAATAAAAATCCAAGATAACATTCTGCATAAGTCGTCGCCATCCCAAGTACACCTGTTAACCAAATCCAAAGAATTGCCCCAGGGCCACCAAGTGCAACAGCTGTTGATACACCAACTATGTTTCCGATTCCAAGTGTAGCAGCCAAAGTTGTTGTTAGAGCTCCAAAGCTACTAGTTTCACCTTCTGCATCAGTGGAGGGTTTAATTGATAAACGTATCCCTTTTCCAATTTTTTTTTGTATAAATTTTAAACGGAAAGTAAAGAAAAGATGAGTTCCAATAAGAAGTAAGAGCATTGGTACGCCCCATATTAGTGTATTTAAATTTTTGATAAAATCTAGAACATTATTCATAGAAATCCTTTTTATATGGTTTATACAGTATATGAATCATAGGGGACAATTTATGAGAGTTTTGTACTTATCTTAAAATATTACTAGGTAATTGTAATATAAAAAATGTCGTTATTGTATAAGCCATCCGATAAATGATATAGTTTCGCAATTACCTATAAAATAGTACGTTAATAAGGTATTAGAAACATGAATATAACCAATCATAACTTTAACTAAATATGTTATAGATGCATAAAATACGTTGCAGAAAAAATTAGCAACATTAAAGTTTAATAAATTCATTAGATTATTGATTTTACTAGAATTTTAGTAATGACAAAAAAAATTTAATACCACAACTTACCATAATAAAAATTCCCTTATCTGCTAACAATATTACTACGATAGATGATTTAAACAAATCATTTATCGGAAACAAGAACACATTAATCTTATCACGGAGGTGAATTTATTATGGCAAGTAACAATAATAACAGTGGTTCTAACAGAGCAGAAGTACCTCAAGCTAGAGAAGCTCTTGACAGATTCAAAATGGAAGTTGCTTCTGAAATTGGCGTACCTTTAAAACAAGGTTACAACGGAGATTTAACAAGTGCTCAAAATGGTTCTGTCGGTGGAGAAATGGTAAGACGAATGATTAAGAGACAAGAAGAATCAATGTCAGGTTCTGTTGGTTCATCTGGATCTTCAGGACAAGGTTCCTTCTAAAAAAAATCAAATAGTATAAAAAACGACTGACTTAAATTATGCAACAGACGCTGTATAGTTGAAATAACAGCCAGTCAAATTAAAACATCATCTAGTATATATGATTGATTAGCAAATGGAAACATCTGTCGTCTAATCGTACATATGAGATGATGTTTTTTTATTGTTTTATTAGGCGCAAAGGCAAAAGGTAAAACATATGATAGGAATATAAAGATTGCGGATACCTTTGCTTTGTGTTACAATCGGTAATGAATTATCGGACAAAAACAAATCAAACATTTACATAAACCATAACTAATTAAAATAAAGGAAAAGGAGATAATTGATATGGGTAAATATTTCGGTACAGACGGTTTTCGCGGTGAAGCAAATGTAGGTCTTACAGTAGAGCATGCATATAAAGTAGGAAGATTCTTAGGTTATCATTATGGAAAAGAACATAAGGCAAGAGTGGTAATCGGAAAGGATACAAGAAGATCTAGTTATATGTTTGAATATTCGTTAGTTGCAGGATTAACAGCAAGTGGCGCAGATGTTTATCTTCTTCATGTAACTAGTACTCCAAGTGTATCTTATGTTGTTCGAAGTGAGAATTTTGATTGTGGAATCATGATTTCAGCAAGCCATAATCCTTATTATGACAATGGTATTAAAATAATAAATGGTAGTGGTTATAAATTAGAGGCGGAAGTTGAGGATGTAATCGAAAAATATATCGATAGCAAACAAGATGATATTCCTTTTGCAAAGAGAGAAAACATAGGTAAAACTACTGATTATTATATTGGAAGAAACCGCTATATTGGATATTTAATTTCATTAGCAACTCGTTCCTTTAAAGATATGAAAGTAGGTTTAGATTGTGCAAATGGTTCTGCTTCCACGATTGCAAAAGGTGTTTTCGATGCATTAGGAGCTAAAACATATACGATAAACAATGAACCAAATGGAACAAATATCAATGATAAATGTGGTTCCACTTATATGGAATCCTTACAAAAATATGTTGTACTTAATGGTCTTGATGTAGGATTTGCTTATGATGGAGATGCAGATCGTTGTTTAGCAGTGGATGATAAGGGTAATATTATAGATGGTGATTTAATTCTATATATATGCGGAACCTATATGTACGAACGTGGTGAATTAAACAACAATACAATTGTAACAACAGTCATGTCAAACTTAGGACTATATAAAGCGCTAGATGAAAAAGGAATAGCCTATGAAAAGACTGCTGTTGGTGATAAATATGTATATGAAAATATGATGGCGAATGGACACTCTATCGGTGGTGAACAATCAGGCCATATTATTTTCAGTAAACATGCAACAACAGGGGATGGCATTTTAACTTCTCTTAAAATTATGGAAGTAATACTAGAGAAGAAAATGAAACTTTCTGAACTAACAAAAGAGATATTTATTTATCCACAAATATTAGAAAATGTTAAAGTTCATAATAAGAAAGTAGCAAGAGAAGATGCTAAAGTTAATGAGGCTACAAAAAAGGTGGAAGAATTACTAGGTGAAGAAGGCAGAATACTAGTAAGAGAGAGTGGTACAGAAGATGTAGTACGTGTAATGGTAGAAGCAAAAAGTCATGAATTATGTAAAGAATATGCTAATATGGTAATTGATGTTTTACGTAGTCAAGGACATATTAAAAGTGAATAAACTAGAATAGTAGCTTTTTTATGTAAATCTATTATTACGTCAGATTTCCATAAGAAAAAAATTATGGTATTTACAGAATGGCTATGTTATAATATACTAATGTCAAAACGTCAGATTGGGTAAATTCCCATTATATTCGGAAGATCTTGTAAAGCTTTGGTAAAAATTTAGTTCATATTCGAGGTCAATGACGGAAATTATTCTTGGGATCGTATCACGGATATACGTTCACATATTTAAGGAGGAAATTTTAAATGAGTTTACAAATTGAGAATTTAGAGAAAAATATGGTGAAACTTACCATAGAAGTTGCAGCAGAAGAATTTGACGCAGCAATAGAGAAAGCATATCAAAAAAACAAAGGAAAAATGAACATACAAGGTTTTAGAAAAGGTAAAGCACCACGTTCTATTATCGAAAAAATGTATGGAACTGGTGTTTTCTATGAAGATGCTGCTAATCTTATCATTCCTGATGCATATGAAAGTGCAGCGGAAGAAAGTGGTTTAGATATCGTATCCAGACCAGAAATCGATGTAACTCAAATCGAAAAGGGTAAAACATTTATCTTTACTGCAGAAGTTGCTGTAAAACCAGAAATAACTTTAGGCGATTACAAAGGAATTGAAGTAGAAAAAGTTACTGTAGAAGTAACAGAAGAAGAACTTACTGCAGAATTAGATAAAGTAAGAGAACAAAATTCAAGAACAATTTCTATAACTGATAGACCAGTTGCAAATGGTGATATGACTGTTATTAATTTTGAAGGTTTCGTTGATGGTGTTCCATTTGAAGGCGGAAAAGCAGAAGATTACTCTTTAACTATCGGTTCTCATTCCTTCATTGATACGTTTGAAGATCAATTAGTAGGTAAAAACATTGGAGAAGAAGTTGAAGTTAATGTAACTTTCCCTAATGAATATCATGCTCCAGAATTAGCTGGAAAGCCTGCTATGTTTAAAGTAACAGTAAAAGAAATCAAAGCAAAAGAATTACCAGAATTAGATAATGAATTTGCTCAAGATGTTTCTGAGTTTGATACTTTAGATGAATATAAAGCAGACTTAAAGTCAACAATTCAAACTAGAAAAGAAAAAGATGCAAAAAGAGAAAAAGAAGATAAAGTTGTTGAAAAAATAATTGAAAAAGCTACTATGGAAATTCCAGAAGCTATGATTGAAACACAAGTAAGACAAATGGCTGATGATTTCGCTCAAAGAATGCAATCTCAAGGCTTATCCATGGATCAATATTTCCAATTCACAGGAATGAATGCAAAACAATTATTTGAACAAATGAGACCACAAGCTGTAAAACGTATTCAAAGCAGATTAGTATTAGAAGCAATCGTTAAAGCTGAAAACATCACAATTGCTGATGAAGATTTAGATAAAGAAATCGCTGAAATGGCTACTGTTTATAAAATGGAAGCAGACAAATTAAAAGAACTTATCGGCGAAAAAGAAAAAGAACAAATAGTAATGGATATGGCTGTTCAAAAAGCAGTGGATTTTGTTGTAGAGGCAGCTGTAGAAAAGTAATACAGTAAAGGAGGATATACTATGAGTTTAGTACCTTATGTCATTGAACAAACCAGTAGAGGTGAAAGATCCTACGATATTTATTCAAGATTATTAAAAGAAAGAATTATATTTTTAGGTGAAGAAGTAACGGATGTATCAGCAAGTGTTATTGTTGCGCAATTATTATTTTTAGAATCTGAAGATCCAGGTAAAGATATCAGTCTATACATTAATAGTCCAGGAGGCTCTGTTACTGCTGGTATGGCTATTTATGATACTATGAATTACATCAAATGTGATGTTTCGACAATTTGTATTGGTATGGCAGCTAGTATGGGTGCTTTCCTTTTATCAGGTGGTGCAAAAGGTAAGAGATTTGCTCTTCCTAATGCAGAAGTTATGATTCATCAACCTTCTGGCGGAGCGAAAGGCCAAGCAACAGATATTAAAATCGTTGCAGAGAATATTTTAAAAACTAAGAAGAAGTTAAATGAAATACTTGCTAAAAATACTGGTAAACCACTAGAAGTTATTGAAGTTGATACAGAAAGAGATTATTATATGAGTGCCGAAGAAGCAAAAGCTTACGGTATCATTGATAGTGTAATTGTCAGCAGATAGATTTGAAATTTAAATAATATCCCGAAGATTAACATATGATAAATAAAGAAGGGAGATGAAAGATAAGTGCCAAACAGAACGGAAGATAGGAAACAATTGAGATGTTCCTTTTGTAATAAGACACAAGATCAAGTTCGAAAGTTAATTGCTGGTCCTGGTAATGTATATATTTGCGATGAGTGTATCGAGATATGTTCAGAGATAGTGGAAGAAGAATTCGATGAAACTACACCAGATAATGAAATTAACTTATTAAAACCAACTGAGATTAAGAATTTTCTAGATCAATATGTTATTGGTCAAGAAGAAGCTAAAAAAGTATTAGCTGTGTCTGTTTACAATCATTATAAACGCGTACTGTCTGATAGAGATCTAGATGTAGAATTACAAAAGAGTAATATTCTCATGGTTGGACCTACCGGTTCCGGTAAGACTTTTTTAGCTCAGACATTAGCAAAATTATTAAATGTTCCATTTGCGATAGCAGATGCTACAGCTTTAACAGAAGCTGGATATGTTGGTGAAGACGTAGAAAATATCCTTCTAAAGTTAATTCAAGCTGCAGAATTTGATATTGAGCGAGCTGAACATGGAATTATATATATTGATGAGATTGATAAAATAACAAGAAAATCTGAGAACACATCCATAACTCGTGATGTATCAGGTGAAGGTGTTCAACAGGCATTACTTAAAATCTTAGAAGGTACTGTTGCATCTGTTCCACCACAAGGTGGCCGTAAACATCCTCATCAAGAGTTTATTCAAATTGACACAACAAATATATTATTTATTTGTGGTGGAGCATTTGATGGCTTAGAGAAAATAATTGAAGCTCGTATCGGACAAAAATCCATCGGTTTTAATGCAGAAATAGCTCATGGCAATAAACAAAATGTTGGACAATTATTCAGACAGGCAATGCCTCAAGACTTTGTTAAGTTTGGATTAATCCCAGAATTTGTTGGCCGTGTTCCTGTATGTGTAGCTTTGGATTTATTAGACGAAGAAGCCTTAGTTCGTATTCTTACAGAACCAAGAAATGCTATTATGAAACAATACAAAAAATTGTTTGAATTAGATGGAGTTGAACTGGAATTCGAAGAGGAAGCAATACGTGTTATTGCAAAACGTTCTCTTGAAAGAAAGACAGGAGCAAGAGGTTTACGAGCAATTATGGAATCTGTAATGATGGATTCTATGTATAAAGTCCCATCGGATACACATATCTTGAAATGTATTATTACCAAAGATGCTGCCGAAGGTAATTCGGAACCAACATTAATAAGCACAGAGGATAATCTACCAAGAAAACCGATAACAAAGCGGATAGCAAAAAAAAATAGCAATGAAATTGCTTAATTCTTTATAGACACGGGACTGTCTTAAAATTCCTTTATTGTTCCATATGACTTTAGGTTTATTGAAGTTGTGGAATATATAAATGAGGCATTTTAAGGCAGTCCTTATTCATTATATAATTTTAAGTTTAGATTAAACTAACTGGAGGTTAGAATGAGTGATAATAGAAGAGTTCCGGTTGTAGCTTTAAGAGGGATGGCAGTTCTTCCAGGTATGTTAATTCATTTTGATGTGAATCGTAAAATATCCATTGATGCAGTTGAAAATGCAATGGAAAATGATCAGACTGTTTTATTATTAACACAGAAAGATTCTGAAGTCGAAAATCCAAGTATAGACGATTTATATCAAGTTGGTACCTTAGCTGAAATTAAGCAGATGGTAAAATTACCGGGAAATGTAATCCGAGTTTTAGTAACGGGTAAGGAACGTGCGAAGGTTCTTGAATTAATTGATGAGCAATCCTTTTTATTCGGAGAAATTGAAAGTTTAGAACAACATAATGAAATACGTTTAAATGAATTAGAAAAAAAAGCTATGATTAGGGGATTAAAAGATATATTAGAGGTATATTCCATAGAAAATTCTAAGATTGCAAAAGAAGTGATCAAGCAACTTATGAAAATAGATGATGTACAAGAATTAGTTGACCAAATAGCTATAAATATTCCTTTAACCATTGAACAAAAACAAAGTATAATAGAAGCTGCTAATATCATTGAACGTTATCAAACGATTACTGTTATTTTAACAGAAGAAATAGATATTTTACGAATAAAAAGAGAGTTACAAAACAAAGTAAAAGAAAAAGTAGATAAAAACCAAAAAGAGTATCTTTTAAGGGAGCAATTGAAAGTAATTCGAGAAGAACTCGGTGAAACCAATACAGCTACTGATGCAGAAAATTACACCAGTGCAGTGTATGAATTAGAAGCGAAACAAGATGTAAAAGATAAAATCTTAAAAGAAATAGACCGATTTAAAAATTTGACTGGTAATTCATCAGAAAGTAGTGTATCAAGGGGATATATCGAAACATTATTGGCATTACCTTGGGATAAAGTCAGTAAAGACAAATCAGATATTAAAAATGCTGAAAAAATATTGGATAAAGACCATTATGGTTTAGAAAAAGTGAAAACCAGAATACTTGAATTTTTAGCAGTAAGAACCTTAACTGAAAAAGGAGATAGTCCTATACTTTGTCTAGTTGGACCACCTGGAACAGGTAAAACTTCCATTGCACGTTCTGTTGCAAAAGCTTTAGATAAAGAATATGTGCGTATTAGTTTAGGCGGAGTAAGAGATGAAGCTGAAATAAGAGGACATAGAAGAACTTATATAGGTGCTCTTCCAGGACGTATTGTGAATGGTTTGAAAAATACTGGTGTTAAGAATCCACTTATGTTATTAGATGAAATTGATAAAGTAAGTAGTGATTATAAAGGTGATACTTCGGCAGCACTACTTGAGGTTTTAGACTCAGAACAGAATAGTAAATTTGTGGATCATTATATTGAAATACCAGTTGATTTATCTGAAGTGCTATTTATAGCAACTGCTAATTCGATTCAAACGATTCCAAGACCATTATTAGATCGTATGGAATTAATTGAAGTAACTAGTTATACAGAGAATGAAAAACTTCATATAGCTAAGAAACACCTAGTGGCAAAGCAGATGAAGAAAAATGGATTAAAGGATAAACAGCTTGTAATATCAGATAAAGCGTTAACTCGTATTATTTTAGGTTATACAAAGGAAGCTGGTGTTCGTAATTTAGAACGTAAGATAAGTGAAGTTTGTAGAAAAGCCGCAAAAGAGTTAATCACCGAAGAAAAAGTACAAATACGTATTAATGATAAGAACTTAGAAAAATATCTAGGTAAAGAAAAATATACATTCCAAATGTCAAACGATAAAGATGAAATTGGAATTGTAAGAGGACTTGCTTGGACAAGTTTTGGTGGAGACACTTTACAAATTGAAGTAAATGTTATGCCAGGTAAAGGAAAATTTGAACTAACTGGGCAACTCGGGGATGTTATGAAGGAATCTGCTAGAGCAGGTATTAGTTATATTCGTTCAGTAAGTGAAAAATACCAAATACCGGAAGATTATTTTGAAAAGCACGATATTCATATTCATATCCCTGAAGGTGCAGTTCCAAAAGATGGCCCATCTGCAGGTATTACCATGGCGACCGCTATGCTTTCAGCAATTATTAAAAAAGAAGTTCGTGCGGATGTTGCTATGACAGGTGAAATCACGCTAAGAGGTAGAGTACTTCCAATTGGTGGACTAAAAGAAAAGGTACTTGCTGCGAAAGCTGCTAAAATTAAGCTGGTAATCGTACCAAAGCAAAATAGAAAAGATATTGATGAATTGTCAAATGAAATAACCGATGGAATTCAAATAATTTTTGCAGATTCTATGGATGAAGTATTAGAAAATGCGCTAGTAAAATAAGAGCCTGCTTACTCAGGCAGACTGGGATAATGTGAAGAAAAGTACTTCACAGTCTTGATTTAAATGCCTGCTAACGCAGGCGGACGGGAGTATGTGAAGAAAAGTACTTCACAGTCTTGATTTTAATGCCTGCAAAGCAGGCAGACGGGAGTTTTTATGCATGTTAAGAGTGTTAATCTGGAAACGGTTTGTGGTGTAACCAGTGTTTTACCTGAGAATGATAAAATAGAGATTGCATTTGCTGGCAAATCAAATGTTGGTAAATCATCTCTAATCAATGCATTAATGAATCGTAAAGCTTATGCAAGAACATCTGCACAACCAGGGAAAACCCAAACTATAAACTTTTACAATATTAATGAAGAATTATATTTTGTTGACTTGCCAGGTTATGGCTATGCCAAAGTCTCAGAAGAATTGAAAGCAAAATGGGGTAAATTAATCGAAAAATATCTTACAACATCCAAACAATTAAAGATTATTTTTCTCTTAATTGATATCAGGCATGAACCATCTGCGAATGATCGAAATATGTATGAATGGGTTGTGTATAATGGTTATCATCCTATTATCATCGCTACGAAGTTTGATAAAATTAATCGTAGTCAAAAAGATAAACATATAAAAATGATTCGAAACGGGTTGAAAACGGAACCAGGCACAAAAATTATTCCATTTTCTTCCCTTTCAAAACAAGGTAGAGATGAGATTTGGGAGTGTATTGAAGAAGTCATGATCAAAGCAGAATCAAATGATGAGTTTGTTTCAGAAAATGCTACAGAAGATACAGAAAGTGAAAAATAAAAATAATAGCCGATGTGTTGGTAAGTTATAAATTAATGTATCAACACGTCGGCTTAAATTTTATCTCTATCACATAATTTCTATTTCTTGTATATCTATTGCTTTTACTTCTTCTTAATCATCTTCTTTTAGTAAGTTACTTAAAACATAGGCATAAATTTTTTGGCTTTGAGAACGCCAATTATTACATATTCTAGTTGCATCTTCTTCTGTTGGAACAGCAATACTAAGGTCAATGATGGAGTCTTCCTTTTCCATTACACGAAGTCGTACCATGAATTCACCTTTCTTAGCTTCAAAATATTCAGATAGAGTAGAAACTTCATCTCTTAGTGAATATTGATTCTTCCTTAAGTAATCCAGAATATCTCCTTGTATAGCAGCAGATATCATGTAATCAAAAAAGGATAGTGTTTCTCTCCCTGCAGGGGTGATGCGGTAATGGGAACTATGACCAACGGTTTCCACAGTAACAAAATCAGCTTCAATTAATTCTGATATGGATTGTTGTATGTTAAAGTAATTTGTATAATCTTTTTCTAAAATAAAATTGGAAATCTGAGCATTTGTTAAAGGAAATTCTACCTTATCCAACAAAAATAATATAATTAATTTATAAAGGGTAAATGCATCGGTTTGCATATCGGCAGCTCCTCTCATAATAATTTTCCTTGCCAAGTATCTCTTAACTTTAGTTCTTGATTGATTGTATTTAATACTTTCTTTTTATTTGCACTCCACATCGGTGCAATTAATTGATCTTTAGGACCATCCCCAGTAATTCGATGAATCACAATATTTTTTGGTATTAATTCTAACGCTGATATCAAAATATCAATATAATCATCCATGGATAAAACGGTGAAAGTGTAATCAGCCAAATCAGTATTTTTTAGTATGTGTAATAGCTGTAACTTAATACCTTGAACCCGTAAAGAAGATACATAAGATATGGTACTAAGCATATTATCTCGACTCTCACCAGGTAACCCTAAAATTACATGTACTATTATATTTAAGTTTATCTTATTTAAATCATGAACAGCTTTCTCAAAAACTGATAAAGGATAACCCCTTCTTATAAATTCTGCTGTTATTTCATGTTTTGTTTGTAGTCCTAATTCTACCCAGATAGGTTTTATCTGATTTAACTCAGCTAATAGTCCTAATACATCATCTCCAAGACAATCAGGTCTGGTTGCAATCGATAATGCAACGATATCTTTGTGATTAATTGCTTCTGTATAAATTTTACGAAGGTAATTAATATTGGCATAGGTATTCGTATATGCTTGAAAATAAGCAATATACTGACCAGAAGACCCAAGATTAGGGAAACCATGATCATTACTATTTTCACCGGCTAAACCGTTTTTAGTGATATTATGTTCATGAGTAACATGAGCTGCGTCAATTTTCTTGCTATTTATCTTTTTGGATACAAGTTTTTTTGCTTCTTCAATCTGTTCAGTAATACTTAATGTAGCTGGGGTGGAAAAATCACCTGAACCACCAGCACTACAGAATATACAGCCCCGATTGTCTATGGTGCCATCACGATTTGGACATGTCATTCCACCATTAATGGATAACTTATATATCTTCTTACCAAATTGTTCTTTTAAATAATAATCCAAGGAGTAATAACGTTTATCACCCCAAAATTTTGTATTCCTCAAATGAATTCTCCAAACATAAGAATATTATATATGCGCTTTTACAGCATTGCTTACAACTTCACATACTCGTGGATCAAAAGGCTGTGGCATAATGTTGTCTTCATTTAGTTCATTATCATCAACCAAACTAGCGATTGCTAAAGCAGCAGCTAATTTCATTTCTTCCGTAATTTGTGTTGCACGGCCTTCGAGTGCGCCTTTAAAAATTCCAGGAAATGCAACTACATTATTGATTTGATTTGGAAAATCAGAGCGACCAGTTCCAACGACTTTAGCACCTGCAGCTTTTGCTATATCTGGCATAATTTCTGGCACAGGATTCGCCATTGCGAAAATAATTGCATCCTTATTCATTGAAGTAACCATATCAGCAGTTACAATATTAGGAGCAGAAACGCCTATAAAGATATCGGCTCCTTTTAAAGCATCAGACAAAGAACCTTCCATGCCTGTTAAATTGGTTTCATCCATCATTTTTTCTTGCATCCAATTTAAATTTTCTGATTTTTTGGAGAGAATTCCGACTTTATCACATAATATTATATTTTTAAAACCATAGGTTAATAATAACTTCGTGATTGCGATACCAGCTGAACCAGCTCCATTCACAATAACCCTACAAGATTCTTTCATTTTTCCAGTAACTTTAAGTGCATTGATTACTCCAGCTAAAACTACAATAGCAGTACCATGTTGGTCGTCATGGAAAACAGGAATATCTAATAAAGATTTTAATTTTTCTTCAATTTCAAAACAACGTGGAGCAGATATATCTTCTAAATTAATGCCACCAAATGCTGGTGCAATATTTACTACCGTTTTAATGATTTCATCCGTATCTTGTGTATTTAAACAAATTGGAAAGGCGTTAACTCCACCGAATTCTTTGAAAAGTACCGCTTTTCCTTCCATAACTGGCATAGCAGCATACGGTCCTATATTACCTAAACCAAGTACAGCACTTCCATCAGAAACTACAGCAACGGTATTGGCTTTTAAAGTATATTTATAAGCAGCTGAGGAATCATCAGCAATAACCTTGCAAGGTTCAGCTACACCAGGTGTGTAAGCAAGTGCTAAATCTTCTCTGGATTTTACGCTACATTTAGAGGTTGTTTCTAATTTTCCATTCCATTCTTCATGCAATTTCAAAGCTTTTTCATTATTTGTCATATAATCCTCCATTTTGCCAGAACCTTGAGTAAGGGTGTGTTTTATAAAACTAAAATTATCATATCACTTAAGAATTGGTAAATCAAGAGAAAAACAAGGAATGAGATTAACATCATAAGGCAAAATGTATAAAAACATGAAAATAGAATTATGTAAATAATACAAAAATCAAAAAAAGCTTTTATTTCCAATAGGTTAGGTGTATAATAGAAATTAATACATTTTGGGTAGCTAATTCATAAGAACTGTCTAGATCATATCGATATCCATTCCCATTGAAGTTAAAAAAATAATTCTATACATGTAAAGGAGCAAAATACATGGAAGCACAGTACAATGAAATGTCCTTAGCGGAGCTTAGAACAGTGGCAAAAAACAAAGGGATAAAAAGTGTAACTTCCTTAAGAAAGCAGGAACTGATTGATGCCCTGATTACCTATGATACATCAATTGATAAAACGATGGGGGATGAAAAAAGGGCAGACGATAAGCAGGAAAATTCAAGTCCTAAAACAATATTTACTAATAGTGAATCAAATAAGGACATATCAGGAAACACAATTGAACAAGATAAAACAACAGTGAATTCAGGTGAAAGAAAAAGAAATGTAACTCTAGGTCAAGATTTAGAAGGAAAAAGAAGTAATTTGGTGCAAGATACGGATGTGAAACGAGCTGGTGCTTCTACTTTTGAACAAGATACTAGACGAAACTATACTGGGTCAGAACCTGATAATAGAAGGAATAACGTGAATCAAAACGATACAGAATATAAGAGAAATGCAATGTCTGTACAGGATACAGATAGAAGAAATAATGGAACAACCGGAGAAGCGGAACAATTAGATAGTGGTGAAACAAAAGAGGGGATTTTAGAAGTAATGCCAGATGGATATGGATTTATCCGTTGTGATAATTACTTACCTGGTGAAAATGATGTATATGTATCACCTGCTCAGATAAGAAGATTCGCACTTAAAACAGGTGATATTGTAATTGGTAATACTAGAATCCGAAACCAAGGTGAAAAGTTTAGTGCCCTACTTTATGTAAAAAGTGTAAATGGATTTCATCCGTCTGAAGCACAAAGACGTAAAAAGTTTGAAGATTTAACACCTATTTTTCCAAATGAGAGAATTCATTTAGAGACTCCAGGGACTAATGTTTCTATGAGAATGGTAGATTTAATCTCACCGATTGGAAAAGGTCAAAGAGGAATGATAGTTTCTCAACCGAAAGCAGGTAAAACTACTCTTTTAAAACAAATAGCCAAGGCAATCACAAAAAATCATCCAGACATGAGTTTAATTATTTTATTAATTGATGAACGTCCAGAAGAAGTAACAGATATAAAAGAATCTATTGAAGGTAAGAATGTAGAAGTAATTTATTCCACCTTTGATGAATTACCAGATAATCATAAACGTGTTTCTGAAATGGTTATTGAACGTGCGAAAAGACTTGTGGAGCATAAAAAAGATGTTGTTATATTACTAGATAGTATTACGAGATTAGCACGTGCTTATAACTTAACGGTACAAGCAAGTGGTAGAACACTGTCCGGTGGTTTGGATCCTGCAGCACTTCATATGCCAAAAAGATTTTTCGGTGCAGCTAGAAATATGAGAGAAGGTGGCAGTTTAACTGTATTAGCGACTGCTCTTGTTGAGACTGGTAGTAGAATGGATGACGTAGTATTTGAAGAATTTAAAGGTACTGGTAATATGGAATTAGTTCTTGATCGTAACTTATCTGAAAAAAGAATATTCCCAGCCATAGATTTAACAAAATCTAGTACAAGAAGAGACGATTTATTACTCAGCCAACCTGAAATAGAAGCTACTTATTTAATGCGAAAAGCATTTAATAGTCTAAAGTCAGATGATGCAGTTGAGAGAATTATTGAAATGTTCATTAAAACGAAGACAAATAGTGAATTTGTTGAAACCATTAAAAAGACAAAAATTGTTTTTTAGGTATTGCATTCACTATGAAGCTATGCTATAATTAGAGAGCTGTTTAAGAGATAATAATAGTTTGACTTAGGTCAACTTTATAAAACATTACATTCGTTTGTAAAGAGGTGAAAAGAATGAAAGAAGCAATCCATCCTAAATATTACCAAGCAAAAGTTGTTTGCAACTGTGGTAATGAATTCGTTACAGGTTCAACAAAGAATGATATTCACGTAGAAATTTGTTCTAAGTGCCATTCATTTTACACTGGACAGCAGAAAGCTGCTGCAGCTCGTGGTGCTATTGATAAGTTCAATCGTAAATATGGCCTTAGTCAAGAACAATAGAATGACGATAACATATCAATGTTAAAATTAGGTTGAGGTTTCATAATCTCAACCTATTTTTAAATCCAATTTTGTACATTGTTTTCAATTTTTACAAATTATATAAATTTAAACTAATTGTTTAGCATTTCAATTCTGAAGTCAGAATTAAGGAAGGGATGTGGTTTTTATGAAACCATCAGGAATAGGTGGACAGGCGGTAATTGAAGGCGTAATGATGAAGAATAAAGATGAATACGCCGTTGCAGTTAGAAAACCGAATAATGAAATTGTAATAGAAAAAAATACTTATGTAAGTTTTGCGGAAAAAGTAAAATTATTTAAGTTACCTATCTTTCGTGGAATGCTTGCATTTGTTGAATCTATGTTAATTGGAACAAAAACGTTAACATTTTCAGCTTCTTTTTATGAAGAAGAGGAAGAGACGAAACCTTCTAAGGTAGATACTGCATTTTCGAAAGTATTTAAAGAAAAAGCAGAAGCAGTAGCAATGGGATTAACCCTATTGTTATCATTAGCCTTAGCAATAGGAATTTTTATGCTGTTACCGTTATTTGCAGCCAATTTATTAACAAAACATATTGAGTCTGATATAGTACTAACATTAATAGAGTGCTTTATTCGTATATTTATCTTTATTGCTTACATTGTAGCGATATCTCAAATCAAAGATATTAAACGTATGTTTATGTATCATGGTGCTGAACATAAAACCATAAATTGTTTAGAACAAGGTTATGAATTAACTGTAGAGAATGTAAGATGGCAATCCAAACAACATAAAAGATGTGGAACTAGCTTTATGTTTTTTGTAATGTTTATCAGTATTATATTTTTCATTTTTATTAAGGTTGATACAATATGGTTACGTGCATTAACTAGAGTTTTATTGGTACCAATTATTGCAGGTGTATCCTACGAATTTATTCGTTTGGCAGGAAGAAGCAATTCACTTATTGTAAATATTTTAAGTGCTCCTGGTATGTGGTTACAAGGACTTACTACGAAAGAACCAGAAGATGAGATGATAGAGGTAGCAATTCAGTCTGTAGAAGCGGTATTTAATTGGAGAGAATTCTTAAATAATGACACGACTAAGAAACGTGGAGATGAGATCAAGTCATCTACACAAGCGGATATATCCACAGATGAAGCTTTATATAGTGAAGATTCCTTCGATACTGAAATTAATAACAACAAAAAAGGTACCAATTCAAATAACAAAAATAAAAGCAATAATAGAAACAATTCAAAAAATAGTAACAATAGATCAAGAAGTCAAACTTCACAAAATAAAGCAGATGAAATTAATCTTGTATCCGAAGAAACTGCTGTAACGAAAGAAAAAGTAGTAGGACCAACACCTACTGCAATCTTTGGCGAAGAAGATGATGAGATATTAAGAGCATTAGATCGTTATTTAATTGATGAAAATGAGAGTAATAACAAGGATTGATTTAAGATGAGAACATTAGAAAATGCATTACAAGCTGGAAGGCTTATATTAAAAGAAAAGAATATAGTAGATGGAGACTTGGATGCATGGTATTTGTTGTCACACTTTTTTGGTATAACCCGGGCTAAATATTTCTCTGAAGCATCTATGCAGATATCAGAGGAACAATTTGACGACTATCTTAAATTAGTTGAAAAGAGAAGTTTACACATTCCGTTACAATATATTACTGGTGAACAAGAATTTATGGGGCTTAATTTCCGAGTTTCAAAAGATGTATTAATACCAAGACAAGATACAGAGATTCTTGTTCAAGAAGTAATGAAAGTATCAAAAGGATCTGAGGTGCTAGATTTATGTACGGGATCTGGTTGTATTATAATTAGTTTGTCTAAATTGGGAGATATAAAATCAGGAATTGGTGTTGATATATCGGAAGATGCAATATTGATTGCGAAAGAGAATGCGAATTATCTTAAGGCAGATGTAACTTTTATTCAAAGTGATATGTTTACTAATGTAAATGGAAGCTTTGACATTATCGTATCAAATCCACCTTACATTCCAACGAAGGATATTCTAGATTTGATGGAAGAAGTAAAAACACACGAGCCTTTTATAGCACTAGATGGAAAAGAAGATGGCTTGTATTTTTATAAATTAATTATAAAGGAATTAAATCATTATTTAAAACATGGTGGTTATATCTTTTTTGAGATCGGTTATAACCAAGGGGAAGATATAAAGTCTCTTTTGATGGATGCTGGAGTAAATGAAGTTGAAATTATAAAAGATTTAGCAGGACTAGACCGTGTGGTAAAAGGTAGATATTTTAAAGCTATGGAGCCATTTACTTAGCGTATTGGTAAATTTTTGGATGTCTAGTTTTGGTAATAATCCCTTATAAAGACCTATACAATTATACATGTAAATATAATGAATAGAAATAAATGTTTTTTGTGTTATGAATGGAGGAATAACTCATGTTTGATAAATTAGAGGACCTATTAATACGATATCAAGAATTGCTGGATGAATTAAATGATCCAGGTGTTATCAATGATCAAAATAAGTTCCGTAAATTGATGAAAGAACAAAATGATCTTACGGATATCGTTGATAAATATAAAGAATACAAAGAGACAAAAACGCGTATTGAAGATAGCTTATTTATGTTAGAAGAAGAAAGTGATGAAGAATTACGTGAATTAGCAAAAGAAGAATTAACAGAATGTAAACAAAATCTTGTTACAATTGAAAATGACCTTAAGGTTCTTTTATTACCCAAAGACCCTAATGATGAAAAAAATGTTATCGTTGAAATTAGAGGCGGTGCAGGTGGTGATGAAGCAGCTTTATTTGCAGCTGAATTATTCCGTATGTATTCTAAATACGCTGAAAGACAACGTTGGAAGATTGATATGATGAATCTTAATGAAAATGGATTAGGTGGATTCAAAGAAGTTATCTTTATGATTAATGGTAAAGGTGTATACTCTAAAATGAAGTATGAATCAGGAGTTCACCGTGTACAACGTATTCCAGTAACAGAATCAGGCGGACGTATTCATACTTCGACAACCACAGTAGCAATTATGCCTGAGGCAGAAGAAGTGGATGTTACACTAGATATGAATGACTGTAGATTTGATGTATTCCGTTCTTCTGGTAACGGTGGACAATGTGTAAATACAACTGACTCTGCTGTTCGATTAACACATATACCAACTGGTATCGTTATTTCCTGTCAAGATGAAAAATCTCAGTTAAAGAATAGAGATAAAGCGATAAAAGTATTACGTTCTAAATTATATGAGTTAGAATTACAAAAAGCTCAATCAGCAGAAGCAGA
Organism: Anaerocolumna sp.; assembly: GCA_029239975.1. Lineage (GTDB taxonomy): Bacteria > Bacillota > Clostridia > Lachnospirales > Lachnospiraceae > Anaerocolumna. Next base: position 51,776 of record JARBTX010000004.1, on the reverse strand, counting down.
AGCTAGAAAGAGTCAAGTTGGTACTGGAGACCGTTCCGAGAAGATAAGAACGTATAACTTCCCACAAGGACGTGTAACAGATCATAGAATAAAATTAACTCTTCATAGATTAGATGCCATCTTAGATGGAGATTTAGATGAAGTGATTGATAGTTTAATTGCAGCCGACCAAGCAGCAAAATTAAGTAAAATGCAAGAAGAGTAAGATAAAGTAGGTGGTAAACCCTATGATAAGTAGTACTTCCAATTCACAGATTAAAAACTTAATACAACTACAGAAAAAATCAAAAGCTAGAAATGAACAAGGTGCTTTCGTAATAGAAGGTATTAAGATGTTTGAAGAATCTAGAGATGGTGGTTATTTAATAAAAGCTTACGTTTCTGAAAGTTTTTACCAGGAGAAAATGAATGAAGAGCCTAGATATTTCGAAGGATTTTCTCATGAGATTGTATTGGATTCTGTGTTAAAGGAAGCAGCGGATACCCTTACACCACAAGGTATTATGGCAATTGTAAAAAAGCCAGAATATAACTTTGAACGTATGATTTCAGACACTAATGCAAATCTAGTGTTGTTAGAAGATCTTAGAGATCCAGGAAACCTTGGTACAATTGTAAGAACCGCTGAAGGTGCAGGTGTTACTGGCATCATTTTAAGTAAAACATCGGTTGATATGTATAACCCAAAAGTGATTAGGTCAACAATGGGGGCAATCTATCGAATGCCTTTTATCTACGTTGATGACTTTACAGAGGCTATTAATCAGATAAAAAAACACAGTGTTAAAATATATGCAGCTCATTTATCAGCTACTGAAAATTATGATGAAGTTGATTTTATAGATAAAACTGCCATTTTGATAGGCAACGAGGCAAATGGTTTAAGTGATGAAATCAGTAATCTGGCGGATAAGTATATTAAAATTCCTATGGAAGGTAATGTGGAATCCTTAAATGCGGCAATTGCAGCAGCTATTTTAATGTATGAAGTTTATAGGCAAAGAAGAAAAAAATAAAACAATTCATAAAATTATTCATTGGACTATTACAATCAAAGAATGTAATAGTCCTTTTGTCGTAATGACATTTTGTTTTATATAGTTTATATTTATAGATAACATTAAGTATTTATTAGAAAAACTATATTATATTAAAAGCCGATTAAAAATTGGAAATTGTTTAAACATTCCTTGTAAATTCTAGTAATATGAAGTAAAATTTATTTATCGGTAATTGGAAGGAGGGGATATAACATGAATTCAATTTATTGGTTAATAGCAATAGCTGTTTTCTTAGTTATTGAAATCATTACACTTGGGTTAACCACAATTTGGTTTGCAGGTGGTGCATTAATTGCTTTCTTGCTGTCACTAGCTGTGGATAATCTATTATTAGAAATTACAGTATTTCTTATTGTATCATTTCTTCTATTATTTTTTACTAGGCCTATTGCAGCACGATTTTTTAATACTCAAAGGGTCAAAACAAATTACCAAAGTTTAATAGGGGTAGATGCTAAAGTATTGGAAAGAATTGATAATTTTAATAATTTGGGCCAAGTAATACTTAATGGGCAGGAATGGACTGCCAGAGCTGTTGATGATAACTTAATCATTGAGCCAGGTGAACGAGTAACAGTAAAAAATATTATTGGTGTTAAATTAATTGTTGATGTGAAAGAAAATGTAAAGAAAGAAAATCAAACAATAAATCAAGCTTAAGCTAAATAAGGAGGAAATTTAGTATGGAAATAGTAATTATTGGAGCAGTTGTACTTTTATTATTAGTAATTGCATCTTGTGTTAAAATTGTACCACAAGCGCAAGCATATGTTGTTGAAAGACTTGGTGGATACCAAGCTACTTGGAATGTAGGTATTCATTTTAAATATCCGTTCATTGATAAAGTAGCAAGAAAAGTAATTTTAAAAGAACAAGTTGTTGATTTTGCACCACAACCCGTTATCACAAAAGATAATGTAACAATGAAAATTGATACGGTTGTATTTTTTCAAATAACCGATCCAAAATTATTTGCTTATGGTGTAGAACGTCCTATTATGGCGATAGAAAACTTAACAGCTACTACTCTAAGAAATATTATAGGTGATTTAGAATTAGATCAGACTTTAACTTCCAGAGAAATCATTAATACAAAGATGAGAGTTTCCCTAGATGTTGCTACAGATCCATGGGGTATTAAAGTTAATCGTGTAGAACTTAAAAATATTATACCACCTGCAGCAATTCAAGATGCAATGGAAAAACAGATGAAAGCAGAACGTGAACGAAGAGAAGCTATCCTTCGTGCAGAAGGTGAAAAAACATCTGCAATTCTCGTTGCAGAAGGTAAAAAACAATCTTCAATTCTTGAAGCAGAAGCAGAAAAAGCAGCAGCTATTCTTCGCGCAGAAGCAAAAAAAGAAGCAACAATTCGTGAAGCAGAAGGTCAAGCTCAAGCAATTCTTGCAGTACAGCAAGCAAATGCTGATGGTATTAGATTCTTAAATGAATCCAATCCAGGTAATGCAGTAATTCAATTAAAGAGCTTAGAAGCATTTGCAAAAGCAGCAGACGGAAAAGCAACTAAGATTATTATTCCATCTGAAATACAAGGCCTTGCTGGTTTAGCAAAATCTTTAGTAGAAGTTGGAAAAGAAGATCCTAAATAGATAAGAAAACCTTGTTATATAAAGTGCTCCCTATCGTAAGATAGGGAGCTTTTATATTGTAAAATTATTTAAGCACATCAAAATACTGTTAGAAATCAAAAGATAAAGAGCAGTATTACATAGTAAAATTTATAATTTAAGAACATCAAAATACTGTTAGAAAACAAAAGACAAGGAGCAGTATCATTATTAAATTTTTAATTTAAGAACATCAAAATGCAGTTAGAAATAAACAGCAAGGAGCGGTTTTACATAGTAAAGTTTTAGAATTTTGCGAAATCATCATTTAGTATGTAATTAATAAAAAGTAGTATGACGATAGTTTTTATTAAGATAAACTTAAGAAATCCTTTATTGATAATAAAAAGAGTATAAGCTATGATATAGGAGAACAAAGGGGAGATAATGAAACTTATTCTCGCACTATAAAGGAGAGATTAAAGAATGAAACAAATAAAGATGATATTACAATCTCCATATATGATTATATTGCTAGTTGCTTTCAAACTAGTGGTGTATTATGGATTGATTGGAGTAAGCATTAATGATATAACACTAATAATTGTTAGCACCTTGGCTATGGGAGCGATTTTTCTAAGTTTCAGTAGATGTAGATTAAAGAGAAAAAAAGCAATTTTCTTAGTTGTATATAGCTTATTAAGCCTTTTAATGTTTGCAGATGCAATGTATTATAATTACTACAATCAAACTGTTTCTATTAAACAATTATGGCAGGCGGCAAATGTAGCTGCTGTACCAAGTAGTTTTATCGCTACATTAATTCCAGCAAGTTTTTTATTGTTTGCAGACATTCCATTTATGCATTACTATTTTAAAAAACATACGGTTGAAAATAAAGAAAAGAACAGCTGGAGTTTTAAAAAAGAATTAAAGTATTTTTTAGCAGGTCTATGTGTAATGTTTGTCTGGTTGGTAGTAAATCCAATCAACAGTGTTGCTATAGAAAAAGTAAACAGTGTTGAATTTTTTTCAAATCATGTAAATGACATATATACTGCCATTACAGATAATATTAATATAGAAAAAATGTCGGTGGAAGATGTGTTAAAAAACATGGAAGAAGTAAAAAATAAACCGATTGGAAATCGATTACATGGTATAGGTGAAGGTAAAAATCTAATTCTTGTTCAGGTAGAAGCACTTCAAAATTTCGTACTAAATGCAAATTACAATGGACAAGAAATTACACCTAATCTAAATTCACTTTTACAAAAAGATACCTTATATTTTGATCACTATTATTCCAATATTGGTAAAGGAAATACGGTAGACGCAGAATTTTCTACCTTAAATAGTCTTTATCCTGTAATTGATCGTGAATGCTATACGTTATATGTTAATAATACATTTAAGGGGCTTCCTTGGCTTCTAAGAGATAAAGGGTACGATGCTTTTGCCATACATGGTTATAAAGGTGATTTTTGGAACAGAGAAGTAGCTTATCCTGGTCAGGGCTTTAGAGAATTTTATAGTATGGAAGATCTAGACATGTCGGAAACAATAGGGTTGGGTATCTCAGACAAATCTATGTTTAAACAAGCGATTGATATTTTAAAGAAAGAAGATGGACCATTCTTTAGCTTTATTGTTACTCTAACGAATCATCATCCATTTTTGCTAGATCCAAAAGATGCAACTTTATCTTTAAAAGAAGAACATAAAGAAACGAAGTTTGGTTCTTATTTGCAAACGGTTCGATATACAGATGAAGCGATAGGACAATTTATTAAGCAATTAAAAGCAGAAGGTTTATATGATAATTCCATACTTGTGTTTTATGGTGACCATCATGGTTTAAATAGTGGAATGGATAATAATCAGGAGATAATGGGAGAATACTTAGGTAGACCTTATGATTATGATGAAATGTTAAATGTACCTTTATTGATTCATATTCCTAACAGTGGTGTTAATGAAACTATTTCAACAACAGGTGGTCAGGTTGATTTTCTTCCGACCATAGCAAATATTATGAATATAGACTTAGAACAACCATATATTTTAGGACAAGATTTAGTAAATGCAAAAGATGGTTTTGTTGCTTTTACTGCATATTTATTTGAAGGATCATTTGTATCTAATAATGCTATGTTTGAAATATCAAGAGAGGGTGTTTTTGATGGTAGTAGAGCTTGGGAAATTGATACGAATAAGCCGCTGGATGCTTCTAAATATGAAGATGACTACAATCGTGCTATTATGCTAAAGCGATTATCGAAAGAGATACTAGAACAGGATTTAATTGCTGGATACAATAAAGAGACAAACCAGACTAATTAAGTTGAGATATATGTTTAGTAAAAAGGAAGGGAGAAAAGGTTATCATTATAATCTATTCTCCCGTTCTTTTTATAATAGTTTTAGGAGGGATTATGGATAAGGATTTTGATTTTAATAAAGAATATGGAGTTGTTTTAGAAGGTGGCGGAGCAAAAGGTGCTTATCAAATCGGAGTATGGAAAGCATTTATAGAGTGTGGAGTTAAGATTAAAGTAGTGTCAGGTGTTTCTGTAGGTGCATTAAATGGAGCTCTTATGTGTATGGGAAATTATGAAGATGCAGAAAATCTTTGGAGTAATTTAACCTATTCAGATATTATGAGCGTAAATGATGAACAAATGGATAAACTGATGAGTCGAAATTTAAAAGATTTAAATATAAAAGAAATCACTAAGGATGCATCCAAAGTAATATCAGATGGTGGGATTGATATTACACCGCTAAGAAACCTAATAGATACCTGGGTAGATGAAGAAAAGATTAAGAATTCTGAAATAGAGTTTATTATGGGTACTTTCTTAGTCTCAAAATTAAAGGAAGTGGAAATAAGTGCAAAAGAAGCTGAAAGCAGCTATTTGAAAGATTATCTATTAGCCAGTGCTTATCTGCCAGCTTTCAGAAATGAAAAGCTTCACGGTAAAAAGTACTTAGATGGTGGAATGTTTAATAATGTGCCAGTGGATATGTTAATAAATAGGGGATATAAAGACATTATCGTTGTTCGAATTTATGGAATAGGATTAGAGAAGCCAGTTAAGATTCCAAAGGATGTGAATATAATCCAAATAGCACCGCGTATTGATCTTGGTGGGATTTTAGAATTCAATACAGATAAAATACGACGAAATATTAACATTGGTTATTATGATGGGCTTAGATGTTTGAAGTCTTTAAAGGGTAAAATCTATTACATCGAATCTGATATGACAGAAGAACGTTGTGCTGAATGCTTTGTAAATGTAGCAGAAGCAGTTAAAATGGCTTTTCTTGAGTACTATAAACTAGATTATTTAAATACAAAATTATTAACTAGACGTTTCTTGGAACAAGTATGTTCCAATCTAGCAACATCCTTACGTCTAGGAAAAGAGTGGACTTATTTGGATTTATACATTAGTTTAGTAGAACTATGCGCAAAAAGCCTTCAAATACCAAAGTATAAAGTTTATACAGTAAATCAAATGCTAAACATGATTCAGGAAAGATACTACCGTATGATGAAAAAAGGCTATCGATTTCCATTGTTTCACGAATTGGTATTAAAAATGATAACAATTCATGAGTAGCATATATTAATATATATTAGAACGTTGTGTATAAATATAGAGTTGACTTGATAAAGCTTGGAAAATACTACGAAATGCAAAGTTGAATATGAATAAATATACAAAAAACTACCAGCGATATATTGACATATGTATAAAAATAATATAATATGTATAAATAAACAATGTTCGCTAGGAGGTATATAGTATGAATTTAAAAGGCCGTAGTTTTTTGACACTAAAAGATTTTACTCCAGATGAGATCATGTATCTTATAGATTTAGCAGCTGAATTAAAAGCGAAAAAAAAATCCGGTATTACAGGAGAAAGCTTAAAAGGTAAAAATATTGCATTAATATTTGAAAAACCATCCACCAGAACAAGATGTGCATTTACAGTAGCTTGTATCGATGAAGGTGGGCACCCAGAGTATTTAGGTAAAGATGACATTCAATTAGGCCATAAGGAAAGTATTGAAGATACAGCTAGAGTTTTAGGAAGAATGTTTGATGGAATAGAGTTTCGTGGATTTAAGCACGAAACAGTAGAGAAATTAGCGAGTTACAGTGGGGTTCCAGTCTGGAATGGATTAACGGATACGTATCATCCTACTCAAATCTTAGCAGACTTTTTAACATTAAAAGAACAATTCGGAACACTATCTGGGTTACATTTAGTGTATGCTGGAGATGGTCGCAACAATATGGCTAATAGTTTAATGATTGGATCAAGTAAATTGGGATTACATTTTACCATACTTGCACCAAAGGTTTTATGGCCAGAAGATAGTTTAGTAGCGACGTGTAAAACATATGCACAAGAATCTGGTGGTTCAATTACTTTTAGTGAAGATTTAGATGCTGTAAAAGGTGCAGATGCAATATATACAGATGTTTGGTGTTCCATGGGAGAAGAGGCGCTGGCATCAGAGCGAGTTGCATTATTAAAACCATATCAAGTAAATCAACAATTAATGGATAAAACCGGTAAACCGGAAACTATATTCCTACATTGCTTGCCTGCCGTGAAAGGGAATGAAATTACAGAAGATGTTTTTGAAAAACATGCGGATGTAATTTTTGATGAAGCGGAAAACAGAATGCATACGATTAAAGCGGTAATGGTAGCTACATTAGGAAAATAAATATAGTTATAGATTGTTAGAATGTTAATAAAAGAATAAGAAAGGCTGTTACAGAACAAATAAACTTGACTCTGTAACAGCCTTTCTATATTATTAAACTTATAAAGTTAAATAAAGATTTCGTGGATTATTTTGACAATCTTAATGGGATTTTAAAGAACAATATACTAAGGTACAGTTTAAATATTATTTAATAGAACAGTATGTAAGAATAATTTATAAGTCAGACTAAAGAATAAATTAAAATAACAATAATGAATAAGCTTTTGAACAGGTAAAACGAAAAGCTAAAAGAACAGTTTTTGAACAGAATAAATAAAAAAGAAGGCAGCAAGATGAAGAATTTTTTAAAGATAATTAAAGAAAATAAGTTAATACTTGATATTATGAATGTTGTAATAGGATTCATAATTGTAATACTGATTATATTGTTATTTTTAAATCCAGATAAGCAATATTTATTAGCAATTGTATTTTTGTTAGGTGTTATTATGAATGTTCTTAATTGGATACGTAAAGGTAGGAAATAGTTTATGGGTGAATACAACAATCAGCACTATCAATTAGATCAAACAATCATTGAAAAAAGAATGGAAACTAAATACTTTGCTAAAAGAATACAATATTATTCTGAAGTTGATTCAACGAATCGTATTGCAAAAGAATTAGGAAAGGTGCCAGGAAATCACGGAGTATTGGTACTTGCAGAACAGCAAAATGCAGGTAGAGGACGTTTGGGTCGTAATTGGAATTCACCAAGTGGCAATGGAATATGGATGACATTAGTATTACAACCGAATTTACATCCAGGACATGCTTCCATGCTGACAATAGTTGCAGCTTTAGCGGTAAATAATGCTATTCGTAATATAACTGGACTAGACAGTTTTATTAAGTGGCCTAATGATATTGTAGTAAATGGTAAAAAAGTTTGCGGTATATTAACAGAAATGAATACTATAAATGAAAAATTAGAGTATGCCATAATTGGTATCGGAGTAAATGTAAATCAAGATAATTTTCCAGAGGAGTTAAAAGACACTGCTACGTCTATATTGCTGGAAGGGAAAAGAAGTATCGATCGAATTGATTTAATTGCAGATATTATGAAGCACTTTGAGTTTTATTATGATGTATTTTTAAAAACGGAGAACTTGATTAAGCTTAAGGATTTGTATAATGAGAATTTGGTCAACTTAAATCGCCAAGTACGTATTCTAGAAAAAGACATGGAGTACGCAGGGATTGCATTAGGTATTAATGAAACAGGCGTATTACTTGTTAAAACAGTAGAAACTGTGGAAGATGGAGAAATCACTATAATAAAGGGCGTTGTATCGGGAGAAGTTTCTGTCAGAGGCATATACGGATATGTTTAATCTACTCTTGAAAAAAATACTTTTTACATTTATGATAGTATGTAGTATAGTAATTGATGTATTTAAATAGTTTTGTAAAACAATATTGTTTTACGATTTTATCCTAGATGGGGGTTATCTTATGAAAAATACAGTGGCCAGAGCTACATGGGGTTCAATTTTTGTTTTACTAGGTTTATTCTTTGCTGGAAAAGCTTTTGGAATAATAGAGTTTAATATCTTTTTTAGTGGTTGGTGGACATTATTTATAATTATACCATGTATCATTGGATTATCAGAAAAGAGAAATCGTTCTGCAAGTTTGATAGGACTTGGTGTTGGTATTTTATTATTGTTATCGGCTCAAGGTATCTTTCATTGGTACATGTTCTCAAGACTTTTTATAGCGTTACTATTTATAGTCTTAGGATATTCAATTATTACAAGAGGATCAAGAAAAGATTACAACAAGTACCAAAATTCTGATTCATCGAATAGTAACTCGAATAATTATAATACAAATAATAACGATACAAATAGTTATAATACGAACAATTATAATACAAATGACAACGATACAAACAGTTATAATACGAACAATTATAATACAAATAACAACGAAACCAATAATTATAACACAAATAATAACAGCACAGATAATAATGATACAAATAATTATAATTCAAATAATTATTATTCTGGTAATTATCATACTTCTGCAGGTAGTACAAACCATGGTGGAAATAATCATTTTTCTTCTATTTTAGGTGGAAGAAATGTACAGTATTCTGATGAGGTTTTTACTGGTGCAGTGATCAGCTCGATTTTAGGAAATATGCAATTGGATTTGAGAAAAGCTATCTTTAATGGTGATGCTGTTATCGATACTACATGTATCCTTGGCGGAATCGATATTTTTGTACCAGCTAATGTAAGAGTAATGGTAAATTGCACTCCAATCCTTGGCGGCGTGGACAATAAGGCGATTCCACCGTATGATAATGGTACTGGTAGTTATACTGTTTTTATAAATGGCACCTGTATATTAGGTGGTGTGGTAGTAAAATAAAGAGTTACAACGTGGAGGATTAATATGTATTTCGATAAAGTCGTTCTATGTGCTAGTAGTGCATATGAACAAAAATACTATTTAAATGAAGATTTTAAAGCGCTTCCAGAACAAATAAAAGAAGAGCTACAAATTATGTGTATACTATTTACTGAAGATGTGGGGGGGATTTTAACCCTTGAATTTGATGAAGATGGTACTTTAATGTTAAATGTAACAAGTGATGAAGAAGATTTATTATTTGACGAAATAGGCAGTGTACTAAAGATTAAACAATTGCAAAGAGACAAAGAAGAATTATTAGAATCTCTTGAATTATATTATAAAGTATTTGTATTAGGTGAAGAAATGGAATAAAGCTTTTACCTAAATAATTAAAATTCGATTACGTATATAGTATATGATTAGCAATTCAATTATTTTATAATTGCTTTATACAAGTTAGAAAGTGAGGAAACATATGTTATTAGTTATAGATGTAGGAAATACGAATATAACATTAGGAATTTTTAAAGCAGAAGAATTAGTAGCTAGTTTTCGTATGACTACAAAAACCCCAAGAACTTCAGATGAATATGGTATTACCATATGTAATTTATTAAATAGCAGAAATGTAGCTGTGAATGAAATAGAGGCAGTAATTATGGCTTCTGTAGTACCAGGCATTATGCATTCTTTAAAAAACAGTATAATTAAATATTTAAATAAAACTCCATTTGAAATCGGAACTGGAACAAAGACAGGTATTAAAATAGTTACCCCAAATCCAAAAGAAATTGGGGCAGATCGTATCGTTGATGCAGTGGCAGCATATGAAATCTATGGTGGACCACTAATTGTTATTGATTTTGGTACAGCTACAACTTACGATTTGATATCAGAAGATGCATCCTTCCTAGCAGGGATTACTAGTCCAGGTATCCGTATATGTGCTGATGCTTTGTGGAATGAAACAGCTAAATTACCAGAAATAGAAATTAAGAAACCAGCATCAATTTTAGCCAAAGAGACTATATCAAGTATGCAAGCAGGTCTAGTTTATGGATATATAGGACAAACAGAATACATTGTTAAAAAGATTATTGAAGAGTCTGGTATTCAAAACATGAAAGTTATTGCAACAGGTGGATTAGGAAAAATTATTGCAGATGCAACGGATGTAATACAAATATACGATCCTACTTTAACATTAAAAGGATTACGTATTATTTATAACAAGTGCAAAGGAAAATAGGTAAATGTAAAATAATAAGATAAAGCATTATTATTTAAAGTTTACAATTACCTATAGTGTTTATTAGTTAGGAGTTAGAATGAGTTTAAACATTGGAAATGTTAAAATACAGGGAAATTTAGTATTAGGCCCTATGGCAGGTGTAACCGACCTGCCATTTCGTCTTCTATGTAAAGAACAAGGAGCAGACCTTATATATACGGAGATGGTTAGTGCTAAGGGTATACAATTTAATAATAAAAATACGGAAAGTTTACTTATGGTAGAGGAAGAGGAAAGACCAGTCTCTCTACAATTATTTGGAGCTGACCCTTATATATTAAGTGAAACTGCAAAACGTATTGAACATAGAAACTTTGATATATTAGATTTAAATATGGGTTGTCCAGTACCTAAGGTAGTTAATAACGGAGAAGGGTCCGCTCTTATGAAGGAACCTAAACTTGTTGGTGAAATTGTAAAAGCGATATCTAGCGCCATTAAAAAACCTTTTACAGTTAAAATTAGAAGAGGATTTACAGAGTCTAGTGTAAATGCAGTTGAAATAGCAAAGATTGCAGAAGCAGCTGGTGCAGCAGCAATTGCAGTTCATGGAAGAACAAGAGAGCAATATTATAGTGGAAAAGCAGATTGGAATATTATCAGAGAAGTAAAAAATGCAGTTTCTATACCGGTTATCGGGAATGGAGATGTATTAACTGCAGAGGATGCCCTTAGAATGATTCAGGAAACTGGATGTGATGGAATCATGATAGCTAGAGGTGCTATGGGAAATCCGTGGATATTTTCCCAGTTAAAAGAATATTTTAAGACTGGTACACATCCTGAAAAACCTACTGTAGATGAAGCGGTTAATATGATGTTACGTCATGCAAGAATGGCTATTGAATACAAAGGTGAATTTACTGGTATCCGTGAAATGAGAAAACATGTAGCCTGGTACACAACAGGTTATCCGCTGGCTGCAAAGCTTAGAAATCGTGTCAATGAAATTGAAAGTTATCAGGAATTAGAGGAACTGTTACAGGAATATTTAATTAGTATTGCTAGATAAAGAAAATCCAAATAATAAATATAAATAAAACAGAAGTTGCAAATCTATTACCTAAAATCATTGTTTTATAAGGACAGGTTGCCATATATAGACTTTAGGAATAATAGATTCTAAAACTTCTGTTTTATATTTTACAATGGAATAGAAAATTATAAATCTTCTAAGGTTATTACATGTGGATGATTGTATACATAATTTACATATTCGTGTTTTGTATAGTCCTCTGATGTGATAAATCCACCACACCAAGTTACAAACCAAAGCCAAGGCGTTTTGTTAGCAAAGATTAAATCGGGATTTGGAAATGTACCAATTTCTCCTAGTGCAGCAGCTTTGTCAGGATTATAGGAAGATATATGATTATATACACAAGATAATGGGCCATATTGATAAGCTGGTGGATATTGGTCAGCACTTACCAAATCCACATATTCGTCCCCTGGATAATAGTCATCACCTAATACATTTAATACCCAGATTAGATTATTCATCTTGTGATGGTTAGTAAGCCTGTCATATAATAATCGATATAACTTCTTAAAGGTATCTGGATTGCCACCCCACCAGAACCAATCACCATCTGCTTCGTGAAGCGGTCTCCATAAGATAGGAATATGTTCTTCTTCTAATCTCTTTAGGTGGACAGCAATACAATCAATATCATGGATTAAAGCTTTAAATTCATCAGTACCTGGAATGACAGACTTAGATGCATTAAAATTAGTAAACTTAGAATAAAAGCTTTTATCTTCTCCTTTTATAGGTGAAAACCAGTGCCAACAGAAGGTAACAATTCCTTTTTTATTTTTAGCCCAATCAATTGCTGCTTCAATAGCACCTTGATTATTCTCTATTTCTTCTGTGCAATGTTCTGATTGATTTGGAGTATCACAAGCAGGGGAGTAGGATAATAAGTCAAAACCACGTACTGCAGGTAACTTACCAGTTATTTTTTTTATAGCAGCTAATTCAGTTGCAATAGTATAAGTTGTTTGCTGCCCAGATAAAATCTTTTTACCATGGATGCTTTTTAAATATGACATCAAATCGTTCGCTTCTTGTGATGCGTTAGGATTATTTAAGGTAAAGGAAGGGGTCGTGTGTTTTGGTTCATCTATAGCTTCCATTGTTATATGATCTACTACTACAGTTTTATGGATAAATTCAATAACAAGAGTATGATCGCCTTCTGAAAATGGAAGATCAAGTAAGTCTATCGTATTTTTTTCTTTGGCAGTTACAAACCAAGTTTCTCCATATGGTATTCCATCTATATAAACGGAAGACTTAGCTGCATCCTGTAGATTACGATATTGTATATTAATACGATACCAGCTGCTTAAATTTATACGAAAGGATACTTGTAAACGTGAACTATCAAGCAACATGTGTGTAATTAAATTAGTATTTGTGTTATTCATTCTTTCCTCCTAACGAGTATTATCTGTTTGAATTATAGCATATATAGGTAAAATATCAACATAAAAGCAATGTATTTTACTTGTAATTATTTACTATTCAATTATGGATTAAAACAAGTTATAATGTATATATAGAGATAAACTAAGTCTATTGCAATATAAGAGTAACAATAATTATAAATAAAAGTTATTAGTAAAATCAGGTGAACGATATCGTTTCATATTGAATAACATAAACTAATATCAAAGGAGAGCGGCCTATGGCAAAGATAAAAAAATCATTGAATATGCATAATGATGATGTTATGGGTGTTACGAAGGTATGCGTGCGTTGTAAAAAAATGTTTACCTATTTAGGTTTTGGTCATTATTATTGTCCATCCTGTAAGAAGTTAGATGAAGAAGATTTTTCAAGAGTTAAAAATTATATATATGATCATGGTGTTGCTTCTGCCACGGAAGTCTCTGACATGACAGGTGTTAGCTTAAAAACCATAGAGCAGTATTTAAGGGAAGGAAGGCTCGAAATACCTGAAGAATCTCCGATTTTTATAAAGTGTGAAAAATGCAGAATTGATATCCGTTCAGGTAGATTATGTTCTGAATGTGCAAGAAAGTTAAGTACTGCAATGAGAGAAGAAATGGATTTTGATGATGAACAAATTGGAGACGTTCCAAAGAAAAAGCTGGGTAAGATGCGTTTTCTAGGAAAAGAAAAATAACCAAACATTGATGTAATCATAGTAATTAATTAATCATATTTCACAAAAAATGAATAAATAATAGAAAATAGTTGATTTTTATGTATAAAAATAGTAATATATTCACTAGGAAGACAAATGTACGCAGTACACGCACATATGTATGGTAAGTGTCATCTAGTGTTAGCATTTGATATATTTAAGATCAACGGGAGGATTAACATGAGTAAATTAAGAGTAGGTATCTTAGGTGGTACCGGAATGGTAGGTCAACGTTTTGTTGCGTTGTTAGAAAATCATCCATGGTTTGAAGTAGTTGCAATTGCAGCTAGTCCAAGAAGTGCTGGTAAAACTTACGAAGAAGCAGTTGGTGACAGATGGAAAATGAGTACTCCAATGCCAGAAGCTGTGAAAGGTATGATCGTTAAAAATGTTAACGAAGTGGAAGAAGTAAGTAAAGCAGTAGATTTCGTTTTTAGTGCAGTTGATATGACAAAAGATGAAATCAAGGCTATCGAAGAAGCTTATGCAAAAACAGAAACTCCTGTAGTCTCAAATAATAGTGCACACAGATGGACACCAGATGTTCCAATGGTAGTTCCAGAAATAAACCCAGAACATCTTGAAGTAATTGCAGATCAAAAGAAACGTTTGGGTACAACAAAAGGATTTATTGTTGTAAAACCAAATTGTTCTATACAAAGTTATACTCCAGCGTTACATGCCTTAAAAGAGTTTGGACCTAAAGTGGTTGTTGCAACTACTTATCAAGCTATATCAGGAGCCGGAAAGAACTTTAAAGATTGGCCAGAAATGTTAGACAATGTAATTCCTTATATTGGTGGAGAAGAAGAAAAAAGCGAGCAAGAACCACTAAGACTTTGGGGAAAAGTTGAAAATGGACAGATTGTAAAAGCAAGTGCTCCTCTTATTACAACACAATGCATCCGTGTTCCTGTAACAGATGGCCATACAGCAGCAGTTTTCGTAAGTTTTGATAAAAAGCCAACGAAAGAAGAAATAATAAAAGCTTGGAGAGAATTTAAAGGTTTACCACAAGAGTTAAATCTACCTAGTGCTCCTAAGAATTTTATTCAGTATTTAGAAGATGATAATCGTCCACAAGCTAAACTAGATAGAGATTATGAAAATGGAATGGGAGTATCTTTCGGCAGATTACGTGAAGATACTGTTTACGATTACAAATTCGTTGGATTATCACACAATACCGTTCGTGGTGCAGCAGGTGGTGCAGTTCTTATCGCTGAATTATTAAAGGCTCAAGGATATATTGAGGCAAAATAGGCTTTAAGTATAAAATGAATGGTACTATAAATATAGAAAAAAACAGGATACCTGTGTGTAAGGTATCCTGTTTTTTTATTCGATTATCATAATAATAGTTAAAGTTTATTTAAATTATAAGTCCCAATTAATATAAATCGAACAGATGACGTATTAATTCAATTCCATTTTCTTTGTGTTTTGAATTAGCAACTATTCCTAGTACTGGCTTATCGATTAATTCACCTGCATTATTATAAATTTTTGCACCATCTAAATATATCCCATAAGCATTTTTTGTTGGATCATCTTCTTGATCAGAAAAATAAAATGCATCTGTTAACGAGGAATATAAATCGGTAGGTAACTGATCTGATATTTTACTAAAGTTACCATAATAAGCATATCTAGAAAAATCTGACTCAGGTGCTATAACAACATCAATTTCTCCTGCATAAAAATAAGTAGATAATTTTTGCTCATTTGAAAGTGAAAATTGTGAAACGTCACCTTCTGTTCCAATATAAAATGACGTATCAATTAAAACTTCTTGATTTTTAGAATTGATATTTAATATTCTACTCATATCTTCTTGGAGCGTTGCTGCAGACTCATCATTAAGTGCATAATTAATAACTGCTGTATACAATACTGTTTCTGGTTTAGGTGTTAATATGCTATACACACCGTAAATAATAAAAGCTAGAATAGCAATAACTGCAAGAGTTTTATATTTATAATAGCTATTAAAATAAGCCATCTTTTCTTTGAATGTCATTTCGCTTAATTTTTCTTTTTCTGATCTTTGGTCTCGCGGTTTGTATATATCAGCGGTATCGTCAAGAGCAGATTCATTTAAACGACTATCCTTAATCATGGATAATCCTCCTTTGCATTTTGGTTTAGTAGATTAATTATATAGTAATTCTTTATCCATTTAACTATAGGATAGTTTATCATATTAATAGCTCAAAAAAAAGAAATTAATTCTTAAATATTCCTAAAATAATAATGTTCTATTTTGGTTTAATCCTAGGATATTTATACATAAAAAGAGCTGTTGCTTACGCAACAGCCCAAAAGCTACGTAAAGTAGTACTTATTTTAATAAAAAGCGCCACTTCCTAATAAACCACCAAATAAAGAACCTAAATCAACACCAAGTGCACTTTCGAGATTAGCCATAAATCCTTCTAAATCCATAGTTGCTATATAAGATTCTAATTCATTTACTCCATCATAAACTTCTTCAGTATTAGATGGTAATTCAAAATCTTGATAGGTTGTTTCTTTTCCTACTATGTCTAATGTAACTGCATCAACACCACCGTATAATAATTTAAATATTACTTGTTGTTCAGCTTCATCAGCTATAAAATCAAAATTTAATTCCATTCCCATTAAAGATGCAGAAGTAATTGAGAACTTTCCATTCATATAACCTTTATCATTTACTAGACTTACGTCATTAAAATCAAGAGTAAATGTGTAATTAGAATTATCACCGTATAATTCATTATACTCTGAATAAGTAATATCAGCGCTACCACTAATTTTACCGTTAGTATAGGTAGCTTTACCACCTACTTTAAGAGTATCAACTTCATTTTCAGCAACCCAACCAGAAAATCCAAGGTCGTTACCGTTTCTGGTAATAAAATAACCAAGAGATGAATTAGTATCAACTTGATTTGAGTTAAATTCACGACCCATGATACGTCCGGATTTATCTACGTATACAACCATTTGAATGGATTCTGATTCGTTTGTTGTATCTATTACAGAAGCTAACCCATTAATGGCTTCATCAATACCATTTAGGTATTCTTCTTCTGTCATTGTTTCTGTAGAAGTAAGAAGATTCTTTAAATCTTTATCTGTTTTTGCTTCATTTAATATAGCCATAGCCATATCATTTGCATCTTTACTGCTAATGGTACAGATTAATTTTGTATAATCACTGCTAATATCAGATGCATTTAAAGTGATATTTTTTTCCATTTCAACGGTGTTAATATGATCAACCATAATTGTTGAATATCTAGTTAATAGTGAATTCAATAATTCTGGGGATAAAGTTCTATTCTTAAAGAAATCCTGTATATCTGTTTGAAGGTCAGAATAGTTCATATCACTACCTTCTAAATCAGATAATTCATTCATTGAAAAGAGTAAGTATGCACCACTTAATTCAGGTATTTTCATATATAAATTACTAAGTGTAGTATCCATATAAGCTTCTATTGTAGCTAAGGAAGTTCCATTATAACTAAGTCCTATTATGGATTTTGCTTTTTCTGCGTTGGATGAAGAAGAAGCAGTTATTGTGAAATCTTTAATTTCGCCTAATCCTAGTAGGCCACCTAGTTCTGGGTTAACAGATAAGTTAATTTTAGCATCCTGAGCTATGCCAGTTTCTGATTGTTTTTGATATAAGTCTAAATAGTTATCATAAGAATTCGATAATTTATCAATACCAGACTTTAGATTTTTTTGCTCAATGTAAGCGTAATAATCAGTTGGACTTTTAGTCATTAAAGCTAAGCTGTTGGAAAGAGTATTCCTATTCGCATAAGCTAAGATAGAACCGGTTAAAATAACTGCAACAATTATAATAGCAGCTACGATGCCACCTTTTAATTTTTTTCTTGGTGTTTTTACTTGAGTATCCATATTATATTCATAAGGTTGTTCATATGGATCTGAATTTGGTGTTTCAGAGTGCTGTTCACTATCTTGAACAAATTCAGGTTCAGTGTCCTTGCCAAAATCAAGTTCAGTATCCTTAAAATCAGTTTCGTTGTTACTTGATAATGGATTTTGATCCGGTATATTATCAAAATCTTGATTATCATTCGTAGAATTATTCATATCTCCCATTATTATACCTCTTTCTATTTTTTAATATAAAGTAACAGTAAAATGGTAGCAAAATTATAAAAGAAAGTCAATTAGAATTGCATTAGAAATGCATGATAAATATGGCACATGAAGAATATATGCGTAAAAATAAAAAGTTTAACCACAAAAGAAGTTACGAAAATATTTCGTTAGCATGTATTGGTGTTACGACCGTATTGGTCGAAACATTTCGTTGAAATGTGTAGTGATTTTCACAAGGTTATTTGAATAAATTTGTTCATATTAATAGTTGAAATGAAACATCAGATATTATATAATGAAACAATGGATTGTACAAAAGTTAGGGTATGTGCAAAAGTACATTTTTATTTTGTTTAATAAAAAGCTTTTGAAAATATTAAGAATAATAAAAATGTAGATTTGAGTAAAAGTAATTTTTATTACGAAAATTTTAGTAAGTAACGGATGTAGCTATAAAAGTATAGCATAGGTATTAGTTAAGCACCCGTAGAAGAGGAGATTAGAATGAAATACGGTTTTTTTGATGACGTAAAAAAAGAATATGTAATAACTACACCAACGACTCCTTATCCTTGGATTAATTATCTAGGTTCTCAGGAATTTTTCTCATTAATTTCCAATACAGCTGGAGGTTATAGCTTTTATAAGGATGCCAAGTTAAGAAGAATAACTCGTTATCGTTACAATAATGTGCCTTTAGATTTAGGTGGTGGACGTTATTATTATTTATATGATAATGGTGATTTTTGGTCTCCAGGCTGGGCACCAGCAAAAAAAGAATTAGATAGTTACGAATGCCGTCATGGTATGGGTTACACAAAGATTACTGGTAAACGAAATAACATTGAAACAGAAGTTACTTTCTTTGTACCATTAAATTATAATGGTGAAGTACACAAGGTTGTAGTTAAAAATACTGGTGACATTAAGAAAGAAGTAAAATTATTCTCCTTTATCGAATGGTGTTTATGGAATGCACAAGATGACCAAACAAACTTCCAAAGAAATTATAATACAGGCGAAGTAGAAATCAAAGAATCTGTAATTTATCATAAAACAGAATACAAAGAACGTAGAGATCATTACGCATTTTTCTCAGTAAATGCACCTATTGCAGGTTATGACTCAGATAGAGAAAGTTTTATTGGAACCTATAACGGTTTCGAGAATCCGCAAGCTGTAATAGCTGGTAAATCAAGTAATTCAGTAGCGGATGGATGGCAACCAATTGCTTCACACTGTTTAGAGATTTCTCTTGAACCAGGTGAATCAAAAGAACTTGTATTTGTTTTAGGATATGTTGAAAATCCTCTCGAAGAAAAGTTTGAATCAAAAGGCGTTATAAATAAGAAAAAAGCAGAAGAAATGATTGGTAAGTTTGCTACTACTGAATCAGTAGATGCTGCTTTAGCTGAATTAGCTGCTTATTGGGATACATTATTATCAAAATACACAATCAATTCACATGATGATAAATTAGATAGAATGGTTAATATTTGGAACCAATATCAATGTATGGTCACATTTAACTTATCAAGAAGTGCATCTTATTTTGAATCTGGAATCGGTAGAGGTATGGGATTTAGAGATTCTAACCAAGATTTACTTGGATTCTTACATCAGATTCCAGACCGTGCTAGAGAAAGAATTATTGATTTAGCATCTACCCAATTAGAAGATGGTGGTGCATATCATCAATATCAACCACTTACTAAGAGAGGTAATGATGAAATCGGTGGTAACTTTAATGATGATCCATTATGGTTAATCCTTGCGGTTGTTGCATATATCAAAGAAACAGGGGATTATAGTATTCTTGATGTTATGACTCCATTTGATAATGATATGAGTAAAGCAACTCCACTTGCTGATCACATTAAGAGATCCTTTGACCATGTTATCAATAATTTAGGACCACATGGACTACCATTAATTGGTAGAGCTGACTGGAATGACTGTTTAAATCTTAACTGTTTCTCAATGGAACCAGGTGAATCCTTCCAAACTACTACTAGTAAAGATGGTAGAGTAGCCGAATCCGTTATGATTGCTGGTATGTTCGTATACATTGGTAAAGAATATGTAGCATTAATGGAGAAAATCGGAAATAAAGCAGAAGCAGATAGAGCGATCAAAGAAGTTAATAATATGATGGACGTTATTATGGAACATGGCTTTGATGGAGAATGGTTCTTAAGAGCTTATGATGATTTCGGTAAAAAAATCGGTAGCGATGAATGTGAAGAAGGAAAAATCTTCATTGAATCTCAAGGTTTCTGCGTAATGGGTGGTTGTGGTATTGAAGATGGTAAAGCAATCAAAGCTCTTGATGCTGTAGAAGAGAGGTTAGGAACAAAATATGGTTTGGTTCTTAATAACCCAGCCTTTACAAAATACTATGTAGAATATGGTGAAATCTCAACTTACCCAGCTGGTTATAAAGAAAATGCAGGTATCTTCTGTCATAACAATGCTTGGATTATGTGTGCAGAAGCTGTAGTTGGACGTGGAGATAAAGCGTTTGATTACTATACAAGAATTGCTCCAGCTTATACTGAAGAATATAGTGAAATTCATAGAATGGAACCATATGTATATTCACAAATGGTTGCAGGTAAAGATGCGAAACGTTTTGGTGAAGCGAAAAACTCTTGGTTAACAGGAACTGCTTCTTGGAACTTTGTTGCGATTTCACAATTTATTTTAGGTATTATTCCTGATTATGATGGACTTATGGTTAATCCAGCAATTCCAGCATCTTGGGATGGATATCAAGTAACAAGACAATTCAGAGGGGATACTTATAAGATTACGATTAAGAATCCAAATCATGTGTCAAAAGGTGTTTCTAAATTAACAGTAGATGGCAAAGAAGTTTCTGGAAATGTCATTCCAACAGTTGGTGATGGTAAGGTACATGAAGTTGAAGTTGTTTTAGGCTAATCATAAATTATATTATATATAAAAAAAGCGACAGCGGAAAGTTTTTCTCGCTGTCGTTTTTTTGTTTATCTTAATGTGTTTATCTAAGTCTTATTGCTGCAATATAGTTGTGATTTCAGGAGTTAAAGGAGATATTGGCCATCCATCTTTATCCCATATTATTGTCCCTATTAACATAATACTTGGACTATTTTTTCTAAAGTATTCACTTACTAGATAATACTGGCCATCATCATCTTTAAATATAGAAGCATGACCAGGCATAAGTAATTCAGAAAGACCTTGCGTAAATGGAGTCCCTCCGCCTTCTAACATAGGTTTTCCATCCTTGTCAACAAAAGGGCCATGTATACTGGTTGAACGTCCGACGCGGTTGTGGTAAGAGTTGTTCATAGGGTTAAAAGCAGTGAATAAATAGTAATAATTATCTCGTTTTATGATATAAGGAGCTTCTATTGCCCCGTTATTTGCAAAACGTTTGGCTATATGGTAGGTTTTTGCGTTATCCTCTAGGAGTAGACCTGTGTCAGGGTCAATCTGACGTTGATAGATTCCATTCCAGTAAGAACCGAACGTAAGCCATACATCACCATTTTCATCCGTTATTATATTTGGATCGATACAATTATAATCATCGCCTGTGTTTGATCGTATTACCATTCCTTTGTCTACCCACTTGTAATCAGGTGATAAGTGATCCAAAGTTACATTCTCAGCAATACCAATTGCGGAATTTTGGCTACCAGAAGTAGATATGCAATAATATAGATAATATTTATCCTTAATTTTATATACTCCAGGTGCCCATATTCCATAGCCAGGAACTTCGTTTGCTAACCAAGAAGGATCACCGCCTTTAAATACAGTTCCGACAGAAGTCCAGTTTATTAAATCTTTGGATGCTTTAATACTTATGTTTGGTGCCATGATATACATATAATAAGTATCACCGTATTTTACTATCTCAGGACAAGATGAGTGAAAGAGAGCACCATCGACTGGAAGAAGATATGGTAATTCATCCTGGAGATTTACCTCTTCAAAGTTCCACAGCTGCCAATCTTCATTTTGAAATTCCAGTAACTGTGGCAAGGAAGAAGATTTTTTTGTATTTTCAGTTAGTCCAATTGTCAAATTAGTTTTTGCAGAAATGATTTGAATGGAATCATTATTTTTCTTAAATGTCCATAATTCTGCTAAATTATATTGTTTATCTGGTATTCTAACTTCTATAATAGATCCTACTTTATCTGAATTTTTACGAACTGCTATGTTACGTGGTGTAAGTAAAGACTGTATTGTATAATAATCACCACTACGTTCCACTCTCCAAAGTTCATCTAACATATTGGTATCTGCATATTGTATAACAGTAGAGCCATTAACCATACCACTCAGCTGCATGTTTAAAGATCGCCCGGATGCTTTGTTCGTAATCTTATAGATAGCACCATCTTTTAATATATCATAAACTAATTTTTCTTTACTAACATCGTAATCAATTGATGTGTCAGTATTACCTGGAGTTACGGTGATTGTAATGTCATCATTTGTTATCGTGGGACTGATTTCTTTGTCATGGGGTTTCTTACATCCAGAAAGAGTAATAATTGTTAAAGCAACTAAAAATATACGTATTAACTTATATAAGGTAATTTTATTATTTTTCATCATTATTCTCCGAACTGTTTTTTTAGTGAAGTATTATGCTAATATCATGAAGTGCTATACTTTATAAATGAAGTAAATAAGATTTATATCATGATGTAATTAAACTTTTTACGATGAAGCAATTAAATTTTATAGCGAAGTAATTAAACTTTTATAATGAAACAATTAAACTTTTTATAATGATGTAATTATGTTTTATATAAAATACTCTATATTTCGTTGAATATCTCCATTACAATATTCTGAGGATAATCACCAAACTTTTCACCAAATAGATTTAATCCGCCCATATATTCAGCGTCGGCTTTAACACCGATTTTAAATGTCATAAAGTTTCCTTTATTTAAGCCTAAGGAGGTTATGGTGTGGTTAGAAACTTTCATTTCATCGATAAAACATCCATTGTCTGTAATCCATATTTTTCTTAGGTCTCCGTATTGAGTAGAAGAATCATTCCACCAATATGGATTTAACTTACCTTTTCTTCCACCGTAATCACCGGGGCATTCTATTAATCCAATCTCTGTACCATTCATCCAAATGCTTACATCAGATCTCCAATTATGGTTATAACCCAACGCTTCAGAACAAATCTCAAAGGTGAACTGGATTTTATTCGCAGGAGTTGATTTTAGAATCGTATTAGAAAAGCGATATTCCAGATATCCGTGGGTTAACCAGATTAATTGTGCTTTATAACGTTCTGGGCTAAAAAATCCACTGATACTGTCTTCTGCACCCAAATCAGAAATCTCTGACACGATACCACAAGGAGGTGAAACTTCATAATCAAAGTAACAACCAATGGGCATATCTTCGTGAAATAATAGATGTGGGTTGATAATATTTTCTCTCAATATATCAATATCAACTTTAGAAACTAAAACTCCACATAGTTTTTGGGCTCCTTTTGAACCAGGTATTGGTTGGACTGAAATCAAACCTGCTATTTCTAGTGTTTTAATATGAAGAGCAGCGCTTGATAATGGAATGGAAAAATGTGTTGCAACATCAGATATAATTGCTGGTTTCATTGATAAAAACTCAAGAATATCAATTCGCATTGGAGACGATAGAGCTTTACCTACATTAACTAACACTTCCTTATCGTCTAATTTTATTTTTAATTCGGATTTCATTTTTATACTCCTCCTATTTACTTTAGGTCTCATCTTTTGTGGCTTGATGTATTTTGCTTCTATTAAAATGTTTTATATTAACCTAAAATATATTTTACCATTTTTTTATAAATAAATCAATAATAATTAATACATTAAAAATGTAGAAAGGAGAATTAATTTATTCACTAAATTTATTAGTACATAAAAATTGTATTTAAAATAATAAAAAATATAAAATAACGCACAATTATATTGACAGTATTATAGAATAGTAGTATATTATAACTAAACTAATGGCAAAAATAATTGCGTAATAAAATATTAATACATAAAAATTATATAAATCAATAAACTTTATATACAAAAAATATGTATAAACGCAATCAACACTAATTAAGACAAGGAGTTATAACGATGCTTAATCTATATCCAAGACCGCAATTTGAAAGAACTGATTGGATCGACCTGAATGGGGAATGGAATTTTTCCTTTGATGATACTAAGAAGGGAGAAACAGATAAGTGGTATTTCAATTTTCCAACGAAACAAAAAATAATGGTTCCATATAATTATGAAACGATTTTAAGCGGAATTAATGATCAAACAAGACATGATGTGATTTGGTACAATAAAAAAATTACGATCAATAAAGATTTAGAGTATAACAACATTATAAATTTTGAAGGTGTAGATTATGAAACAAAATTATGGGTAAACGGTAATTTTGTTGGATTACATAAAGGTGGTTATGCAGCATTTTCATTTGATATTACAGAATTTGTAGTGGACGGTGAAAATGATATTACAGTTCGAGTAGAAGATAGCATGAGCTGTGAACAACCAAGAGGAAAACAAAGATGGAAAAAAGAGAACTTTGGTTGTTGGTATGTACAAACAACTGGAATATGGAAATCCGTATGGATGGAAAGTGTTCATAAATGTTATATAAAAAATGTGAAAATGACTCCTGATATAGATAAAGGTGAAATACATATTTTTGCTAAAGTGGCAGGAAGAAGATTAGATGTTCTAACAGAACTTCAATGTGAAATTTCCCTTGACGGCAATTTCGTTCGCAAGGTAACGGCACAAGTAAAAGAAGAATACGTTGACATCACTATAAAAGTAGCAAGTGAAGACGAACCATGGAGTGTTGCGATATGGTCTCCACATTCTCCAAGACTTTATGATATACAATTTAGTATTTTAGAAGATGGAGTAAATAAAGATAATGTTAAATCATATTTTGGTATGCGTAAAATCTCTATAAAAGGGAATCAGATATTGTTAAATAATTTACCAATCTATCAAAAGTTAATACTAGATCAAGGATATTGGGAAGAATCACACTTAACACCACCATCAGAAGAAGCAATTATTAAAGATATCGATTTAATATTAGAAGCTGGTTACAACGGGTTAAGAAAGCATCAAAAGACAGAAGATAGACGATTCTTATATTGGTGCGATAAAAAAGGATTATTAGTTTGGTCTGAGATGGCATCACAATATTCGTTTACCGATGACGGCATGAAAGTATTCACAAATGAGTGGATGGAAATTGTAGAAGAATTTTATAATCATCCAAGTATCATTACGTGGACACCATTTAATGAAAGTTGGGGTATTGAAAGAATTTTCTCTGATAAAAAGCAACAGAAATTTACGGAAGCTATTTATCATTTAACTAAGGCTTTTGATAGTATGAGACCGGTTATTGTAAATGATGGATGGGAACATACAGTTTCTGACATTATAACTCTTCATGATTATGTTGAGAGAGGGGAAGAATTTTTACTTCGATATGAGAATAAGGAAGAGATACTCCATAATGTAATACCTTTTAACCTTTCACGTTATGCTTTTGCAGAAGGCTACGAATACAAAGGACAGCCTGTAATTATTAGTGAATATGGTGGTATTGCTCTTACGAATAACAGTGGTTGGGGATATGGGGAACAAGTAAAATCAGAAGACGACTTAATTGAACGTTTTGATAGTATAACTTCGGCAATCAAAAAACTTAACTATGTATGTGGCTATTGCTACACCCAATTAACTGATGTTCAACAAGAGATTAATGGTCTTTATACGATGAATCGTGAACCAAAAGTGAATATAGAAGCAATTAAGAAAATTAACAATAAATAGTACGTTTTATTAATAAGAACTTAGATAGGAACTACTAACAACAATTCTTTAGAAAGATAGAGGGAATTATGAAAACATATAAAAATCCATTTGCTCTTAAAAATCAATGGTCTGAAAATGAGTTTGGCGACCCATTTATTATGCGATTTAATGGGTTCTACTATTTATACTGTTCTAGTGCAGGGGACCATATAAAGTGTTGGGTTTCTGAAAATCTAATTGACTTTGATTATGTAGGCAGCGTGTGTGACGAGGCAGAAATTTTTGGAGCGTATGCACCAGAGGTTTGTTACTATAATGGGAATTTTTATATGATTACATCACCGGTTGGAAGTGGTCATTATCTGCTTAAATCTGATAAACCTACTGGACCGTTTCATCTGATCAGCGATAACTATGGGTTATTAATTGACGGTAGTTTTTACATTGATGATGATGGGAAACAATACATGTTACGAGCTGGACATAATGGAATTATCATTCATATTATGCCGTCCCCTGATGAGATTGATGTAAATGGAATGTTAATCCCAGAAAGTTATTTAAATTACTGGACAGAAGGTCCCATGATTATTAAGAGAAATGGTTATTATTATCTAACCTACACAGGTAACCACTTACATAGTAAAGGATACCGGGTTGCATATAGTGTTTCAAAGACGAGTCCAACAAGTGGTTATGTTAACCTAAAGAATCAGACATTACTTTTAGAAACAGGACCAGAATTTCATGGTCTTGGTCATAGCTCTAGTTTTTTAGCACCTGATTTAGATAGTTATTGTATCGCGTATCATAATTTTGATTTGGATAGCAATCCACGAAAAAGAAGTGCAAACATTGATCGGTTATTTTTTAATGGAGCTAGAATGTATTGTAATCCTATTTGGTGGGAACAAGATGCTCATAAAATGCCAGAATTTTGTTGTAGAGGCAATGAAAAGCTTAACTTGTGTATGGTAGAGCAAACAAATTACTTCATTACACCAATGGAAACCAAAGAATTTTTTACAGCTGAGATTAATGTTAATGCAAAAGGAGAAGATATCTGTTTCCTTTATGGTTATAAGGATAACCGATATGGCACGGTTTTGTTAAAAACTGATTTAACATATGAGATTAAAGAAGATGGATGTCTTTTGAAAACTGGAGCTATAAACCATGCAGTTAGTAGGCATGCTATTGTTACACTACGATTTGTAAAAAAATCTGATTCCTATGTTGATGTTTTTATCAATAATATGTTTCTTTGCACTTACAAAAGTAAGTTAACGAGTGGTTATATAGGAATACAAGAAACTTCAAATCAAGAAATTGGATTTATTGGTTATTCCGTAAGTGTTGATGGAAATGAAGATAAATATGCAAAGAAAGCTATTCCTGGTAGATTTGATGCAGTACATTGTGAAGAAGAAATTGAGACTCGTGCCTTTACTGATGCAGGAATGGAAATTTACAGTGCTGTCTATAAAAAGGATCAGAGATATACCTATAAAGTAAATGTGAAAAAGACTGGATATTATAAGGTAATAGCTAGAGTTTTAGGGTCAAGGGATCGAATTAGTATAAAAGCAGTCGTAAATGAAACAGTAATCACATTAGATGGAATACTTTCTGGCGTAAAGGATGAAGAAGGATATGAAATCATCTCACTTGGAACCTTAGTAATTACACAGGATTTAGATTGTATTATATTTATGTCAGAGAATAGTGATATAACAATTGATTATTTTGAGTTTGTTGAACATTCTTCATTACATGCTCTGACTGTAATTAAAGACGGAAACTTGGTAACAGATCAGTTAAAAGTGATTGGTCATAAAGGATCAAAAAGCATGATACATAAATATTCTGGGTTTACCTGTGCTGAGAATTTAGGAATGGCTTTTATTGGAGAAGATGGTTTAAGTGATTATAATATAGTGGCATCTATTAATCGGAATCATAAACCGACTGGCGATGTATCTATCTATGTACGTGCAACAAAAGAATCCTGGTTTCCTGCTCAAGTTAAAGAATCCTTATTTGGTTACTGTATCAAAGTTTCTTATGAGGGTATTCACTTATACCGCGTGCAGTATGGAGAAGAACATCTAGCGTTTTATTCTATTCAAGATAAGATATCAACAAAGCTAGAATTGAAGATTCATGTAAAAGATTCTACTATAAATGTATTTTTAAATAATCAACTAGTTATTACTTATGTCGATCCTGCCGCATTTATGTTCGGAAAAATAGGACTTAGTGCTACGGGTGAAGGCTTTGGATTTGATAATTTCTCTGTTTATTATGATTGATGTTTTGTGAAGGAGATAGAGGAAAAATGAGGAAATTAAAAAAACTGGCTTTACTAATATTAATAATAACTTTGATATTTCAAACCAATATGTTCTCCGGTAGTAATGGGCTGAGGATGACTATGGCAGCAAATGTAACGACATTAGATGAACTTTATGATGCTTATTTATCTGCTGGAAATGTGCCAGATACAGATTATCAAAAATATCTTAATAAATATAAAGATACTATATATTCTGGTGATACGATTACCTATTTAGCGAAAGATTTAAGTTCAGAGGACTTAATTCTTCAAGAAGGTAGGGAAATTAAGTTAACTGTTGAAGTGAAAGAAGCAGCAGCTTATGTATTTGGTTTTGACTATAAGACATTGGGTGATAATATTTTACCGACTAATATGTCACTTAAAGTCAATGGTGAATATCCATACGATGAGTTAAAAAGATTATTCGTAAGTGATACGTGGGTCTCGGGTGAAGTTCAGTATGATCGATATGGTAATGAATGTATTGCAATGCCCATAAAAGAAAAGGTATGGAAAACATCTTACTTACACGATACCGCCTTTTTATTTAGTAAACCTATGCTAATTTATTTAGATAAAGGTGTAAATACACTAGTCTTTAAAGCAAATGAAGGTTCTATACAATTAGGAAACCTATATTTATCGGAAGAAGCAACCATTTCTAAGGATATTGCAGAGAAAGCTATTGGAGACGAGTTGATTGTGATAGAAGCCGAGAATGTAACCTATAGAAATTCTCCTAATATTCGTGCAGAAGCAGAGTTTAATACGGATATTACTCCATATGATCCAAAGAAAAAAACGTTAAACATGATTTCTGAGGCTTCCTTTAAGACTGGTGGTACTAAAATAGAATATGAGTTTGAAGTGCTAGAAGATGGATTTTATAATCTAGGCTTTGATTATAGACAAAGTACAAAAGCTAATTTTTCGGTTTATCGTAATATCTATATTGATGGTGAAATTCCTTCAGAATCTTATCAAAACATGGAGTTTCCTTACTCCAAAAAATTTGACCGTACAGTGGCGAAAACGCCGGTTTATCTGACAAAAGGTACTCATTTACTTACCGTTGAAATTTCGCTAGATTACATGAGAAATAGTATTAAAATTTTAAATAAAATAAATGCTGAGATTAATGATTTGGCATTATCTATTAATAAGATAACTGGTGGTAATACAGATAAATACAGAGATTTTAAATTAGAAGACTATGGATTTGAAATTGATGAAAAACTTCTTAGATGGGCAGGCAGTGTAGATTTAGTATATGGAGCACTTGCCACATTAAACGCAGGTGAAAAAAATATTGGTGAAATAGCACAGTTAAAGGTGGCATCTACAGGACTTAGACGTTTAGCTGAAAAACCAAATGAGTTACCACAAAAGCTGAATCAATTTTCCTATGGAACCAGTTCGGTTAGACAGAATATAAACAATGTAATTGAAAATATAAGTGTGAGTCAATTAGGACTTGATAAAATTTTGTTTTATCAAGATGATGCAAAATTACCAGATAAAACAGGATTCTTTAAAGGATTGTCATTAAATGTTAAGCACTTTTTTGCATCCTTTTCCAAGCAAGACTATGCACCAGATTATGATGCAGAAAGTGAAACTTTACAAATCTGGGTTGCACGTCCAAGACAATATCTTGAAATCATGCAGAGAATGGCTGATTCCGATTTCACAAAGGAATATGGAATTAATGTTAATTTATCCATTGTTCCAGATCAACAAAAGTTAATTCTAGCCAATGCTTCAGGAAAAGCTCCAGATGCAGCAATTGGAATTAGTTCAGGTTATGTATATGACTTAGCCCTAAGAGGCGCTTTGGCCAATATGCGTGAATTTGATACCTTTAAGGCAATAGGTAATCGGTTTGCCCCGGGTATGCTCATACCAGGTGTTTGTGATGATGGTGTTTATGCAATACCTGAAACATTTAATTTTTATGTTTTATTCTATCGTACAGATATTATGGATGCAATTGGGTTAGAAGTTCCTGACACCATGGATGAAGTAAGAGAGATGTTACCAGAATTAGCTAGGCGTGGTTTAAGTTTTAATACCCATGTATCGAATTTCCTTGTTAAAAACTTTAATACAACAACTCCTTTTATATTTCAAAGTGGTGGTGAGTTAATAAAAAGTGGTGAAACAAGAGCAAATTTAGATTCCCCTGAAGTAATTGAAGGGTTAAAAACCTTAACAGAGAATTTTACCATTTATGATATGGACTATGAAGTACTCAGCTTTTATCAAGCATTTCGAGATGGACGTATGCCAATTGGTACTTCAGACTATGGCACTTTTAATTTATTAATCAATGCAGCGCCAGAACTTGCTGACTCTTGGGCAATTGCTCCATATCCAGGAATTAAAAATCAAGATGGAGAGGTTCTAAGATATACATCTGGTGCAGCGGAGAGTTGTGTCGTGTTTAGTTCTAGTAATAAAAGTGAAGCAGCTTGGAAATTCCTTGATTGGTGGACATCAACCGAAGTTCAAACTGAATTTGCTTATACGCTACAATCAACACTTGGAAATGAGTACTTATGGAATTCTGCCAATCTTGATGCTATTATGGCTTCTCCATGGAGTACAAAACATAAAGAAATTATTATGAAACAAATAGAGTGGACATATGAAGCACCTAAAGTTCCGGGTAGTTATATTATCGAACGTGAATTAGGAAACATACTAATTAAAGTGGTTACCCAAAATGTCAATATTAGAAGTGCTGTAGATGATGCCGAGAAAAAAATTAATCGAGAACTTGGGCGGAAGTTAGAAGAGTTCGGTTATATTGATAGTAAAGGTAACACAGTAAAAGAACTTATAATACCTGATATTAATATGATAAAAGATTGGTTGCGTTGAACCCTAGTTTCAACTTATTGATTGAATCGCCTAAAAGAGGCTGATGGGAGTTGCAATGAAAAACAAATTTAAAATAAATGTAGCTTATTATTTTTTGCTACCATATCTCCTATTGTTCCTAGTTTTTATAGTAATACCAATTGGAGCAGCTATTATATTAGGTTTTACTAATTACGATGCAGTACAAACACCTAAATTTATTGGACTGTTAAATTACATAAACTTACTAACCCAAGATGATGTTTTTATGCAGAAAGTCTTACCTAATACATGTATATTTGCATTGATAGTTGGGCCAGTAGGATATGCTCTATCCTTTCTATTGGCATGGATGTTAGCACAAATTGATAAGATACCAAGAACGATATTGGCATTATTAATATATTCTCCTTCCTTAACATCCGGTGTAGCAATGGCTGTAGTTTGGAAAATCATTTTTGCTGGAGATCAGATGGGATATATTAATTATCTACTTATGGATATGGGGATAATTAATGATCCACTACTCTTTTTAACAGATGGAAAATACCTACTTCTTATCATGATAGTTGTATCATTATGGAGTAGTATGGGTGTTGGTTTTTTAGCCATACTTGCAGGTATTTTAAATATAGATACACAAGTTTATGAAGCTGCATCCATTGATGGATTACGTAACAGATTTCAGGAAATGTTTTATATCACCATACCAATGATGAAACCCCAGATGTTATTCGCAGCAGTTATGGCTGTAGTCAATACATTTTCAGTTGGTGCAATCGGAGTTCAATTAAGTGGTAGTAACCCAACACCAAATTATGCTGGACAACTTATGGTTAATCACATAGAAGATTACGGGTTTATAAGGTATGAAATGGGATATGCTTCCGCAGTATCGTTAGTACTTTTGGTCATCATATATAGTATTTCTAAGGTTTCAAGGAAAATATTTAAGGACGATTAGTAGAAAGGAGCAGTAATTATGTACTTAAATCAATTCATAAAAAAAGTAGTATTTACGATTGTACTTATTGCTCTTTTTACACATCCTGCCACTGCATACGCTGCAGATGCACCATATACCACATTAACAATTGATAAAGATGGTTATTTTGTAAATACACAAGATGGTTATACACCACTAACTGTATTAGATAAATTTGGAGAAGAAAAGTTAAAAAATCCATCTGATTTATTTATTACGAAAGATGGGAAAATGTATATTGCAGATACAGGCAATAAACGAGTGCTAATTTGTGATAAGAAAGGCAACTTACTATTTACTATAGAAGATGAGTTAAAGGGGCCAACGGGGCTATATGTAGATGAAGAAGGAACTATCTATGTAGCAGATCCTAAACTAAAAAAGATTTTAGTGTATTCTGAGCAAGGAGTTTTAATTAAAACATACGAAACGCCAGTAAGTCCACTGTTTGCACCAAATGACAGGTATGCTCCAAGTAAATTGGTTGTTAACAGTGCAGGAAGTATCTACTCTATATCAGAAGGTAATGCCAATGGTATTTTAACCTTTAGTAGTGTAGGCGATTTCTATGGATATTTTGGAGCTAATAATACTTCCATTAGCTTTACACAGATTCTAAGAAGACTTGCATTTACAGAAGAAATGAAAAACTCACTACAACAAAATGTACCAGCCGCATCACTGAATCTTGATATCGATGCCAATGGACTTATCTATACGGTAACACAAGGATCGTTAAGTGATGGGTTAAAGAAGTTTAATATGGCTGGAAAGAATATGCTTTCCAATGGGTATGTAGATGATTTAGTTGTTGATGTAGCAGTTGGCGATATTGAAAATATTTATACGGTATCAGCACAAGGATTTATATGTGAATATACAAGAGAACAAGAGTTGTTATTTATGTTTGGCGGAAAAGATGATGGTAATAATAGAACTGGTTTATTTGTATCTCCAACGGCAATTGAGGTAGATAACGATGGAAAACTCTATATTTTAGACTCAGAATTAGCTAATATTACTGTTTTGGAACAAACAGAATATGCAACAACGGTACATAAAGCTCTTTATCTGTTTCAAGAAGGATTTTACATAGAAAGCCATGAACCATGGCAAGAAGTTTTGAGAAAAAATAGTTTATTTGATTATGCAAGGAGAGGTATCGGAAAAGCATTCTACCGACTAGAAAAGTATGACTTAGCCTTAGAATCCGCAAGACTTGGTGGTGATTACAAAGGTTATTCTGATGCATTTTGGGAACTAAGAAATACATGGATTAGAGAACATATAATCAACATATTTTTTGGACTTATCTTACTTTCGATTATATGGAGAATAGTAAGGAAGATAAAAGATAAAGCACCAGGAATAAAGAGCATTACAAGAGGGATTAGAGTTATAAGAAACAAGAAATTAATGAAGGAATTAGCATTTCTAAACTACATGCCTAAAAATCCAGCAGATGCTTTCTATGGAATCAAGTTTGAAGGAAAAGTTTCTATTGTATCATCCACCATACTCTACGTTTTATTTTTTATTATTTATGTAATTAATAAATATTATAGTGGATTTTTATTTAAAACAGTGGAAGACGGGTTTTACGAAATAGGTACCGATTTTATATTTGTATTTGGACTATTGGCTCTTTTTCTTATTTGTAATAATCTAATATGCTCCATTAAAGATGGTGAAGGTTCCTTTAAAAACATCTATTGCTCTGTAGCATATTGCTTAATGCCATATATTATGTTAAAGCCAATTGTGATTTTATTAAGTCATGTTTTAACCTTTAATGAAAGTTTTATTATATCATTTTTTAACTTTTTTATATTTGCAGCAATCGCAATATTTATCATTATAATGATTAAGGAAATACAGGCCTATACCGTGAAAGAGACTTTTCGTAGTATTTTCTTAACTGCTTTTACAATGATTATTTTACTAGCAGCAGGTTTTATCCTATTTGCATTAATTAAGCAAGTAATGGATTTCGTTGTATCAATCTTTAAGGAGGTATATTATCGTGGCAAATAGAAAACGTATAGTCCTAGGGATTGTAACAGGTATTCTTACGATTACATTACTTACTAGCATAAGTGTTATGGTTTTAGCGAATAAATCAGATCGTTTAATCACTTTTGAGAGTGCAGATACGAATAATCCAGTGATAGACCCCCAAGCTGCAATTAGAAATAGTGAAGGAAATGTAACGTTTGAAAATGACGAATACATAATGTATCTGGACGAAACAACTCTTGGGGTTGAAATTAAGGATAAAAAAACAGGTTTCATATATGAGTCAACAAAACAGGACGAGAGTTCTAATGAATCCTGGAAAGGATTTTTAAATTCTGGAGTTTCAGTTGAGTTTTATAGTCAGCGTTCCACTATGCCAGAACGTGTTGATTTATTAAAAGGTAATCCAGAGAAAACATTTCTCTTTTATAAAGATGGTTTTGATGTAACACTTAATTACAAGAATTATGAATTTAGTATGTGTTTAGAAGTAAGGTTACAAGAAAGTGGTATGACTGCCAACGTAAAAAAAGATAGCATGAAAGAAGGGGAAACCTATAAACTTGGTTCCATTTATCTTTATCCTATGTTTGGCGCAACAAGTAAGGACTCGGAAGCTGGATATATGTTTGTGCCAGAAGGTGCAGGTGCATTAATTGATTTAAAAGATAACCACGGTAAATTTAAAACTCCTTATATTAAAAAGATATATGGAGCTAATGTTGGAATTGATAAATTTCAAGTTAGCGAATCCTACCGACCAGCGGTAACAGAACCAGAGAAAATAACAGTACCTGTATTTGGAATGGTTTACACCAAAAAGGCACAAGGGTTTCTTGGAATTGTTACAGATGGACAATACAATGCGGAAATTTTAGCATACCCGAATGGCGTGACAACTGAATATAACTGGTTATCAGCTAAATTTAATTTTAGAGAAATCTATACTATGCAAACAGCGGAGTCGTCGGGTGTACCAACCTTTGAAAAAACACCTTACATAAGAGACATTGGTATACGTTATCAATTTGTATCAGGTGATGCAGCAAATTATACAGGATTAGCTAAAACCTATCAAGATTATCTTATTGGTAAAGGTGATTTACAAAAACAAGAAGATAAATTTGAAGTAAAATTAGATTTCTTTGGTGCAGATTCGAAAAAGTGGTTTATATTTGATGTTGTTGTCCCTATGACAACAGTAGGTCAAATGGATTCTATTATTACTGATTTAACCAAAGATGACGTTAAGGATATACTTCCGGTTTATACTGGG
Organism: Anaerocolumna sp.; assembly: GCA_029239975.1. Classification (GTDB taxonomy): domain Bacteria; phylum Bacillota; class Clostridia; order Lachnospirales; family Lachnospiraceae; genus Anaerocolumna. Next base: position 16,046 of record JARBTX010000004.1, on the reverse strand, counting down.
TGGCAAACAAAAGGTGTATCGCTAAACTATGGAAGTGGTAACTTTAAAGTTGAGAGAAAACTTGGAAGTCAAAGAGAACTATTTGCGCTAATAGAAAAACTTAATAAACAAGATATTGACTTAGTGCTTAATCAAGATCTGTTGTGGGCAAATCCGAAAAGATTTTATAATACATCATCCGATATCGTAAAAGGAATTAATCAAATCATAGTAGAAGAACCAACAAATGCTTGGGTTTTTGATAGTATGTATTATCTTACACCATCAAGATCGTTTGAGTTTGCAAAAAGATTTATGAAAAGATATGAAGATACTGTAGTGAAGAATGTTGCTTTATCAAAGGTATCAAATACACTGTTTTCTTATTACTCCGGTGGTGATATCTACTCTAGAGGGGATACGGCAAGTAAAATGCTTGAAACCTTGGAAACATTTGATACTGTAAACCTCTCCTTAGAGCAACCAGCCGATTATACATGGGAATATGCAAATAAATATTTTGATATGCCTTTATCAACTTCTAATTATAGTTACCTTAGTGAAGAAGTTCCCTTTATACCAATGGTATTAAAAGGTTATATTCCTTACTGGGCTTCCTATAGCAATTTTGAGGCAAATGAGAAACAATTTTTCTTGAAAATGATAGAGTATGGTGCTTACCCAAGTTTTATATTAACTGAAGAGTCACCGAATCTTTTAAGAAATACAAATTCATCTTATATTTATACCTCAGAGTATGATGTTTTAAAAGGTACGATTATAAAGTATTATACGGAGATTGGAGATGTTCTTCGTTTGGTAGAAGGGGTTTCAATTCAGTCTCATAACTATGTTGATAATAATGTTGTATCCGTTGTCTATGAGAATGGAGTTCAGATTATCATAAACTATTCAAACGAGGATTATGAACTTGGTGATACCATAATTCCTACCATGTCATTCATAGTTAATGAAATACAGTAGAATTTCTCAGATCTTGATTTAAGTGTCTGCTAAAGCAGACAGAATGGAGTATTGTGAAAAAGTAATTTCACAGATCTTGATTTAAATGTCTGCTAAAGCAGACAGAATGGAGTTTTATGATAAAACGAAAAAAAATATTTAATATGGCTTTTAAGCATAGCATAACAGGGCTTATATTTGTAACCCCGTGGATATTGGGTTTTATTATATTTTTTCTTTATCCTTTGTATCAATCGATTGTATTTAGTTTTAGTAAGGTAACCATAACAGCAAAAGGAAGAAATGTATCTTTTAGCGGATTGAGAAACTTTAAATATTTTTTCTCGAAGGATCCATACTTTATAGAACGTTTATTAGAGTTTTTCAAAGGTATTATACTAGAGGTTCCTTTAATTCTAGTATTCTCATTAACACTTGCATTGTTGCTTAATCAAAAAATTAAATTAAAAGGCTTGTTTCGTACCTTGTTTTTCTTACCAATCATTGTTGTTAGTGGACCAGTTATGAATATGCTTCTAAATGAAGGGTCATCAACCATACCACTCATTGAACAATATGGGATATTTAATATTATAAATAATAATTTCCCGGGTTTTTTAGTTGAACCGATTACCACATTATTTAATCAACTTATCTTAATTTTGTGGTATTCAGGGGTACCAATTTTAATATTTTTTGCAGGTCTTCAAAAGATTGATATTGCATTGTATGAGGCATCGTCAATCGATGGTGCATCCTCCTGGATTTCATTTTGGAAGATAGTAATGCCGGCAATCAAAGGGATGATTTTAATTAATGCGATTTATATTATTGTATTTTTAGCAACTTCAGAAATAAATGAAGTTATTATCTGGATACGAGAGAGTATGTTAGATGCTTCGAATCGAGGCTTTGGTATAGCATCAGCAGCAGCTTGGATTTACTCAATCAGTATTGCATTACTATTGCTAATTAGTTATTTCATGTTTGGCAGAGAACCAAAAGATAAAGTGAAACATGCACAAATTACTAGAAAGAGAGGCTATTAAAATGAAATCAAATAGTAACAAAACAGTAATTGATTCTCGTGTGAAATATAGTGCTCTCTATTCTAAAACAAAATCAAGATTATGGGGTAGACCAAATCGCAGAGGGTCATTATACATGGCTTGTATCTATATCATGCTAATCGCAATGGGGTTCGTTTATCTATATCCTATATTGGACATGTTTGTAACTAGTTTTATGTCACTTCCAGATTTGTTAGATGCATCCGTGAAATGGGTACCAACATCCATAACCTTTGATAATTATAAAGATGCCTTTGACGTAATGAAGGTGAAAACCACAGTGGGTAATACGATACTTAGTGCGCTGTTACCAGCATTAGCTCAAACTTTTGTATGTGGATTAACGGGTTATGGGTTAGCAAAATATAATTTTCCTTTTAAGAAATTACTTCTTGCACTTATCCTAATTACATTTATCGTTCCACCCTATGTGCTTATGATTCCTAAGTACACCATGTTCTCAGACTATAAGATGATTGGAAGTTTAAAAACACTGATTTATCCAGCATTACTAGGACAAGGAACAAAGAGTGCAATATTTGTATTAATATTTATGCAGTTTTTCAAACAAACACCGAAGTCATTAGATGAAGCTGCAAGAGTGGATGGTGCATCTGAATTTAGGATATTTTTCGGTATTGCAGTTCCACTTGCAATTCCAGCTTACATTATTAGTTTCTTATTTTCATTTGTTTGGTACTGGAATGATACATATTTTACAGCTTTGTATATGGGTATAACAAGTGCTACCGATACGAATGTAGTCAGAACTATGCTATTGGAATTGCAAAATTTTGAAGCAAGTTATAAACAACACATTCAAGCTGTATCAGGTTGGGGTGCCTCAGTAATGGGAGAATCTGTTGCAAATGAGGCAATTAAAATGGCTGCAACTGTAATAACAATTTCTCCGTTGTTACTAATCTATTTCTGTTTGCAGAAGTATTTTGTAGAGGGAATAGATCGAACTGGTATTACCGGTGAATAGAAATTTTTAGTTTTAATCAGTTTTGGTTTGCCTTTTTACTTAAGTACACAATTTTTGGGGCGAGTGCTTAAGTTTAAAATAGGATATTTATTATTTACGCAGAGGATATAATTTTTATGAATGCTCTGCAAATATTATTAGAGGAGGATATTTATATGAAGACAAAGAAAATATTGGCAGCATTATTGACTCTATCATTGATGCTATCAATGCTTACTGGTTGTTCCGGTAGCAAAAAAGAAGCTGGTACTGATACAGATAGTACAGCAGTAACAGAAACTAGTAGCGATGCAAATGATACCTCAGGTGATGCAGATGCAACAGAAAATACCGCTACCGAAGAGAGTGGATTGGCTCCAATGACTACAGATGAAATCACTCTTACTTATGCTTGTTGGGGATTAGGCGAAAAAGGTGAAATTGAAGCAAAGAATAAGCAAATTGAAGCTTTTATGGAAGCATACCCTAATATTACAGTAGAATTCGTAACAATAGACCAAGCAACTTGGAATGATGGATTAACTTCATTAGCAGCAACAGGTTCTTTACCAGATGTATTTTGGACTTTTTCTGTAACAGATTCTATTATGAATGAATGGGCATTAGATGTAACTGACTTTTATGCAAATGATCCTGACGCAAAAGAAGTATACCCATCTATGATTGATAATTCAAGAATTAATGGAAAACTATATAGTATGCCTACAGTAATGTTTCCATACTTAACTTTTGTAAATAAAACATTATTTGAAAAGTATAATGAACCATTGCCATCCTATGATTGGACAATTGAAGATTTTAAAGAAATAGCTACAAGGATGTCTCATCCAGAAGACTTTAATTTTGGTACATCAAATCCAAATTACCCAGATTATTTCCCAGCACAATATAGTGCAACCCAATCTATGCGTGGATGGGATGGAAGTAACTATGCATTTGATCAAACCTGGATTGATGCTTTAAATATGAAATATGATTTCATTGATAATGATATTGTTGAATGGGAATCTGCAGAAGATAAGTTAAAATGGTTAGGTGATGAAGGTGCTTGGCCTCCAGGATTTGGTAGAAGTGCAATGCATTTTGATTGGACATGGACGATTGCATATTTTGAAGATGCAGTAAAACAACAATCTGGTTGTGAATTCTTATATTACCCACAACCTGCTGGACCATCCGGAAGACAAATGGCAGTTGTAGACTATGGTGTAATCTCAGCAACAACAGAACATCCAAGAGAAGCATGGGAACTTCAAAAATGGACATCTTGGGGTGAAGAAGCTTGTTTAAATCGTTTAGAAGGTTATAAAGAAGCAGGTGTTTCCATCGTAAGCCGTATGCCAGTTATTAATAATACAAAAGTTTGGGATGCTGTATCAAGTTATACAGATAGAGAAGATATCAAAGCAGTTTATGCGAAATTAACAGATATCGTTCCAACCGTTGGATCTGTTGCGCCAGGTTGGGGTCAATTTGATACTTGGATGAATGAAAATGGAATCTGGGCACAGCTTGATGCAAGAGAAATTACACCAGCTGAAATAGCAGATACCTTAACTGAAAAAGCAAATGAATTTAAGGATGAGTGGTTAGCGAATATGCCACAAAATTAATCCAAAAAGGAAGGTTTTAATATGAAAAGTATATCAATTAATCCGAAAGGTTTTCATAAAGATCAAATAAAGTTTTATGCCTTTTTAATTCCACTGGCATTATTTATGGCATTACCAATTGTATACATTGTGAATCATGCATTCAAACCTTTAGGAGAGTTGTTTGCTTTTCCACCTAAGTTTTTTGCTGTGAATCCTACTTTGGATAATTTTACGAAGTTATCTAGGACAACACAGACATCGACGATAGCCTTAAGCCGTTATATATTTAATACTTTGATAGTAACGATAGCCGTGGTATTGCTAACAGTTATTATCGGCTCCATGGCAGGATTTGCTTTATCTAAATTAAAGTTTAAGGGTAAAGCTATTATATTTGAAATTAATACATTATCTATGATGTTTGTACCTGCAGCGGTTTTAATTCCAAGATATTTAACAATTGATAAAATCGGTATTATGGATACATATCTAGCACATATATTACCATTACTTGCAATGCCTGTTGGATTATTCTTACTAAAACAGTTTATTGATCAAGTGCCAGATGAATTGATGGAAGCTGCGGTTGTAGATGGAGCAAGTACCTTTAGAATTTATTATAAAGTTATTCTTCCATTAATTAAACCTGCAATAGCAACAGTATGTATATTATCATTCCAACAAGTTTGGGGTAACTTAGAAACTTCCAATATGTTTACAACAAAAGAAAGTATGAAGACATTAGCCTTTTATATGAGTACTTTGGTTAATACGAACAATACGGTAGCAGGGCAAGGTATAGCGGCCGCTGGAGCATTATTTATGTTTTTACCAAATATTTTGCTGTTTGTATTATTGCAAAGTAAGGTAATGAACACAATGGCACATTCTGGTATTAAGTAATTATAATAGTAATCAAGGTTTTTACAGGATGATGCTATAATAATTTATAAATATAAAGTCCATTCATAAAAAAGAAAAGCCTTCCATTTGAATATAATTAGTTAGTTAAAGTGACGGATCATTTTAGCTTATAATAATAATTTCAAATGGAAGGCTTTTGTTATAACGAAGCAATTGGAACGGTAAATTATTGAACAACCTTATACAATTAGAGGAGTCAAATATTATGAAAATATTTGTTAGGAAAAAACAGGTAAAATTAAAATCTTCTAGCGTTTTAGAGATAAAAAATAAACCCGATAATAACAAAAACTCAAGACAATCTATGAAAAAACGTCATGTTCCTATAAAAGTTAAACTGATTATGTATTTTATGATTTTTGCTATATTACCAGTTAGTATCGTTAGCTTGGTCTCAACTAATATTTCAACTCAGATTATGAAAAAAACAAGTGGACGTTTGGCATCAGAAATGGTAAAACAAACTGCAGTTAATGCAGACTATTTTATAACACAGGTTGAAACTTCAATTAATAATTTAGGTACGAATTTATCTATGACAAGTGGATTAATTAATAATTTTTATTCTGAAGATGAATTAATAAGTTATGAAGCAGAAAGAAGTATTAATCAACAATTAGTAACCGTACCAACTACCGATAAAAATATAAAAAAGGTTACTTTGATATTATCAAGTGAAGAGACATTTGGCTCTGAACTTTCAGTGGATGTGGAATGGGTGTTAAGCAATAAAACCATTCAAGATTCAAATGCTTTTGTCTGGAGTAAAAAATCACCAGAAAATAAGGATTCCATGATAGTAATGAAAAAAATTCCTTATATTTTTAGTAATAAGGAATTACAAGATAAAGTGGTTGTCATGGTAGCAGAAGTGAGCATTCATAGCATATTTAATAATATGGGAAGTATACAACTATTAGATAAAGCTTGCTTAAGTTTAGTTTCAGAAGAACGTAGTGTGTTATTTTCAACCGATGAAAAATTAAACGAATTAGATAAGAATGTTATTAAAATATTGAATCAAAAAACTAAGGTAGGTACAAAAACTGATACAAAGAGTAGTGCAGTAATAAACGATAAACAAAGTACGGATGGTACTGGTATCACGGATGACAAGGAAATCGTTAATTACTCTGTGCTTTCCAATGGATGGAGTATAGTAATGAATTTACCAGAAAGTATTCTAACAAAAGAATTGACTGATTTTAATATAAATGTACTAGCGTTAATTGGATTATTTGGACTAGTTGCTTTTGTATCTGGAAGTATCGTTGCAAAAAATTATACGAATCCGATTATTAAGCTTAAAAAGTTAATGAAATTAGCAGAAGAAGGTGATTTATCTGTAGAATGTGAGGTTAAGGGTAATGATGAAACAACGGAAGTTTGCATTAGCTTTAATCAAATGTTATTAAATATGAGAAAATTATTAGGTGAAACGAAAAAGGTAATAGTTTACACTTTAGATAATAGTCAATTACTTAAAAATTCTACACAGCAATCAGTACAGACGATTGAACAATTGACTTATACTATGAATGAAATAGCGCAAGGAAATATGCACCAAGCGGAAGATACTCAAAATAGTATTGTAACAATGGCCTCTTTAGCGGATAGTATACAGACTGTACTTGAAAAGATACAAAATATACTAAAAAGCAATCAATTGGTTGGGGAACAAATTAATATAGCAAAAGTAGATATGGAATTACTAAATAAAAGTATGATTACTTCTACACAGATTGCAAAAACTATCAGTACTAGTATAAATGAATTAAGCAATCTTTCAAAGAATATTGAAGCAATTATGAATTTAGTTGAAAGTATTAGTGAGGAATCCAATCTTTTGGCACTCAATGCAAGTATCGAAGCTGCTAGAGCAGGAGACGCGGGAAAAGGATTTGCAGTAGTGGCCAATGAAGTAAAAAAATTAGCTGACCAATCCAAAGCTTCAGTTGTAAATGTAAAAGAAGCATTAAATTCAATTGATACAAAAACAAGAGAAACGGTAGAGTTAGTGGATAAATCCAATGAAATATTTGAAAACCAAAATCAGGTATTAACAAAGGCTTCTAACGCGTTTCTTCATGTTTTTGAAACCTTAAAATTAGTGGATAATGAATTAGATGTTATGAATAAACAAACGGTAGGAATGAAAGTATTAAAGGATAATATGGTTGAAAAAGTGGATAATATTGCTTCAGTGATAGAAGAATCAGCAGCTTCAACACAAGAAGTATGTGCTTTAAGCGAAGGTCAAAAAATAGCAACAGAGAGCCTTTATGAATTATCTAATAATCTTGCTACAACAATGGTATCTCTTAAGGATGCAATTGAAAAATTCACATTATAACGTTAATAACTACAGTATAAAGGAAACAATAAAGTGTTTAAACATTTGGTCATATAGAAAGGTAGAACCTAATGAAATTACCGAAAAAGCTACATATAATAATGTTAATTTGTTCCATAGTTGTCCTTCTTTTCGGTTGTAGTAGGAATAAAAGTGCAAATAAAGAGATGAAGAGCTCTTTAAACAATAATATTGTTAACCAAGAGACAGATGGAATAATAAATCAGAAAGAACAACAAGATGAAGAACAAGACAAAGAACAACAAGTCGAAGAACAAAAAGACAATAAACAGCAAGATAAAGAACAAAGCAATTCAATAATAAATGATAAAAAGGATGAGAGTGATACTATGTTAGAGACAGGAATAAAGTGGGAGAAAGAAACAATTACGGTATATAAACCGAATAAGGGTGGAGTTTGGTATCCAAGAATGTACAAGTTAAAAGATGGAACAATTCTTTGTGGCTTTGATACCAACGAAGACGGTGGAAGAGCAGTTATAAAGATTGTTTCAAGCAAAGATGGAGGGATAACCTGGAGTGAAAAAGCAATAAAAGGAACAAATTATCCGGAATATGATTGTGCCAATGCTAATTTTATAGAATTAGATAATGGTGACATCTGGCTCGCATATCGTGCAAATGTTTTAAATGGAGAAGAATATTATTCATCTATACGAATTAATGTAAGTAAAGATGGTGGAGAAACCTGGGAACCTCATTCCATTGTGGCGGAAGAGAGTGGAATTGGTGGTGTTTATGAACCACAGATTGGATTCATCGGCAAAGAAGTTGCGGTATTTTATGCCAATGACAGTTTAAACGTAGTTAAGAATAATAGACAACAAAATATAGAATTTAAGGTATGGGGTGGAAAAACATGGAGTGAAAAAATAATTGCGTCAGATGGCACCAAAACCTATTCACGAGATGGTATGCCGGTGTGGTGTGAGCTTGATGATCATACATACGCAATGGTAATTGAATCAACATCACTACATCCTTCCTATGAGTTTATTATTCAGATGAAAACATCACCTGATGGAAAAGATTGGAGTGATAAATTAGAAAATATCTATGTGCCAAATAAACTCACTAAAAAAGCAGGAGCGCCATACATAGTAAAATTAAACAATGGAAAACTAGCTGTTTCATTCCAAACAGATGAAGATGCAACACTTACAGGAGACGGTTATTCGAAAATGAAAGTAATGATATCAACGGATAATGCTGGAACTGAGTTTTTGCCTAGTACGAGTCCTTTTGATACTCCAGATGGGTATTGCAGTAACTGGAATGGATTATTAAGTTATGAGGATTATTTGTTAGCAGTAACTAGTACAAATTTTCCGAATGATAGCATTTTACTTAGAAGAGGCATGGTAAAATAGAATATAAAATTAAAAAAAATTAAATTACGCCTTGCAAATATTAAAAATTGCGTATAATATAAAGTATAAAATTTCATAAGGAGGAGTTTTCATGAAGAAGAGAAACCATTTCACTTTGTTCATACTCATGATTCTATTACTATCTATTACACTCTACGGATGTGGAGGTGATAAGAGCAGCACGAATGATGGGAAAACTCCTGCAGATGATACGTCTTCACAGGAACCAATAAATGGTGGTTCCGTAGTTGTAGGAATTTCACAAGATCTAGATAGTCTTGACCCACACAAAGCAGTTGCGGCAGGAACTAAAGAAGTCTTATTCAATGTTTTTGAAGGCCTAGTTAAGCCTGACAAAGATGGTAATTTAGTTCCGGCTGTTGCAGAAAGTTATGAGATATCAACAGATGGTAAAGTTTATACATTTAAACTTCGCCCAGATGTTAAGTTTCATAATGGACAATTAGTAACAGCTGACGACATCGCATATTCATTAAAAAGATGCGCCGGTTTACTAGAAGCAACAGACCCTTCTGTTGTAGTGGAATCGGCGCTTTCTAACGTTTCAGACGTTAAAAAAGTGGATGAATCTACTGTGGAAGTAATTTTAAAGGAAGCAGATACAGAATTAATTGGTTATTTAACTTCTGCTATTATTCCTATGAATTATGAAAATCAAGACAAGGCGCCTGTTGGAACAGGTCCTTTCAAATTTGTATCCTATACACCACTAGAAAGTTTTGTGGTAGAAAAAAATGAAGACTATTATGGTGCAGGAAAAGCATACTTAGATAAGGTAACCTTTAAAATTGTATCCAATGCAGATTCCGCAATCTTAGAATTGCAAGCTGGATCCCTTGATATATTCCCTTATCTTACAGATAATCAAGCAACACAATTATCAGGAACCTTTAATATTTTAGAAGGTAATATGAACCTTGTTCAAGCATTATTTTTAAATAATAAAGTAGAGCCATTTAATAATCCAAAGGTTCGCCAAGCATTAAGTTATGCAATTGATAAACAAGCAATCATTGATATGGTAGCTGGTGGTAAAGGTAGTATAATCGGCAGTAATATGTTTACTGCATTTACAAAATATTTTAAAGAAGGCTTAGAGAATTTGTATCCATATGATGTACAAAAAGCAAAAGATTTGTTAGCAGAAGCTGGATATGCGGATGGATTTACTTTTACAATCACAGTTCCATCTAACTATAAATTCCACGTAGATACTGCTCAGGTAATTGTAGAGCAATTAAAACAAGTTGGAATTACTGCAAAGATTAGCCAGGTTGAATGGGCTAGCTGGATTAGTGATGTATATGTTGGACGAAATTATGAAGCTACCATCATAGGTTTGGATGCAAAATTAGCTGCAAGAGATGTTTTAGAAAGATATAATTCGAAAGCAGATAATAATTTCTTAAATTATAATAATCCTGAGTTTGATGATGTATTTAATAAAGCAATTGCAACAGTAAATGAGGAAGAAAAAGTCAATTATTATAAGGATTTACAAACTATTCTTGCAAATGATGCAGCATCCGTTTATATTCAAGACCCAGCATTATTGGTTGCAGTGAACAAAAAATTAGGTGGATATACATTCTATCCTGTTTATGTACAAGATATGGCAAGTGTGTATTTCACTGAATAGAGGTGTTGGTTGGCAATTGTGAAATAATGTAGTTTATTGAATATATCATGTAGTTAATATGAATTTTCAAGCTTCAGTTGCCCTACGGGCAAGATTCAGCTTGAAAATTATATTAACTGCATGATATATAAAACCAAGTCTTTGAATTTCACAAGTGCCATGTAATGTTTGGTTATTGTGAAACAATGTAGTTTATTGAATATATCATACGGTTAATATGAATTTTCAAGCTTCAGTTGCCCTACGGGCAAGATTTAGCTTGAAAATTATATTAACTGCACGATATATAAAACCTAGTCTTTGAGTATGATATAAAACTTTGGCTATTATAAAACGGTAAAGGTTATTTGTAATATCTTTATCGTTTCATAATTGTCAAATGTATTATGTTTTTATTGCGAAACATCATAGATGTACTTATTGCTTATACAATATATACTTGTTTCTAGCTGAATCTTGCCGGTTTGAGCATCTGAAGCTAGAAAATTCGTATATGTTGTATAATCAATTTGATAAACTTTATAGTTTCGTAAACGTCAAAAATATATTATGTTACATGAAAGGAGATTTTTAGTTGAAGTACATAGTTAAAAAAATAGCAACATTAATAATCACTCTCTTACTTGTAACGTTTATTACATTTCTTGCATTTCAGATTATTCCAGGGGATAGTGCGGTTACGTCACTTGGTACATCAGCAACAAAAGAAGCAATCGAAGCATTAAGAGAGCAAATGGGATTAAATGAGAATGTAATAGTAAGATATTTTAACTGGATTGGTGGAACTTTACATGGTGACTTTGGTGAGTCAGCAAGATTTAATATGCCAGTTAGCCAGTTGATACAAGACAGATTACCAGTTACTATCTGGCTTGCAGTACTTTCTATGATAATTATTGTGGTAATATCCATTCCTTTAGGTATAGTATCTGCGAAGAAAGAAGAAGGAAGTATAGACCGAATCATTACATTGTTTACACACGCAGCAATGGCAATACCACCATTTTTTCTAGGAATAATAATAACATTGGTTTTTGGTATTTTACTAAAATGGTTTATTCCAGGAAGATTTGTAAATCCAAAGGATGATATAATAGGTTCCATAAGATACCTGATGTTTCCTGCTTTTGCAATTGCCATCCCTAAAATTGCCATGGTAGTAAAATTCTTAAGAAGTTCCTTATTAAGACAATTAAAATTAGATTATGTTCGTACTGCTAGAAGTAAAGGTAATTTGGAAAATGTAATTTTGTATCGTCATGTATTAAAAAATGCATTTATACCTGTTATTACATTTTTAGGAATGATTACTGCTGATGTCCTTGCTGGTAGTATCATTATAGAACAAGTTTTTTCATTACCTGGATTAGGGAATTTATTGGTTCTTGCCATATCTAACCGTGATTATGCGGTGGTTCAAACCATTATTCTATATATTGCAGCAGTAGTAATTGTGGTTAACTTTATCGTTGATATGATATATCAGTGGATAGATCCTAGAGTTCGAGTTTAAATTGTGGATACATAAGGAGAAAAGCGTGAGAAATAGAAAATTAAATAGTAATTTTTTAATAGGTATCATAATATTAAGCTTAGTTCTTCTCTTTGTATTAGTAGGAATGTTTTATACACCCTATGATCCCAATGAAATGAACGGAGCAATTAAAAATGCTGCACCAAGCTTAAAACACCCTTTTGGAACTGATAATTTTGGAAGGGATATTGTAAGTCGTGTTATGACAGGTGCAAAAACCACTTTTTTTGTTGCTATTTTAACGGTAGCAATCGGTGCAATCGGTGGAACTATAGTTGGAGCAATTACAGGTTACTATGGTGGGTGGTTAGATGAAGTGCTTATGAGAATCAATGATGGTTTAACTTCATTTCCAAGTATTTTATTAGCTTTGGTTATGGTTAGTATATTAGGACCTGGTAAATATAATGTTATCATTGCATTAGGCATTATTTTTATCCCTAGTTTTGCTAGGGTAGTACGTAGTGAATATATCACATTAAAGCAAATGGATTTTGTAAAAAATGCAAAGCTAATGGGAGCAAGTGACCTTCGAATTATGTTTGTGCATATATTCCCTAATACCAAACCAATTCTTTTATCAGCTATAACAATCGGATTTAATAATGCAGTATTGGCGGAATCTGGCATGAGTTATTTGCAATTAGGTGTTCAGCCACCAGATGCAAGTCTTGGTAGAATGTTGTCAGAAGCCCAATCGTTCCTATTAACAGCACCTTGGTATGCATTAGCACCTGGTATTATGATTGTATTAACAGTGTTAGGTTTTAGTTTGGTAAATGAGCATAAGTAGATAAGGAAAGGAAGTGATAGAGTGGATTATGAAAATACGTTACTAAATGTCAATCAGTTATCTATTGGTTTTAGACAAAACGAAGAAATAACAAAGGTAGTTGATACTATATCCTTTCAAGTAAATACAGGTGAAATAATTGGTATTGTTGGTGAATCGGGTTCAGGTAAAACAATGACAGCTCTATCAATTATGGGGTTATTATCAAAAGAAGCAATTATTTTAAATGGAACTATAATGTTTGATAAAAAAGACTTATCTAAAATAGATTCGAAAGACTACAGGGAACTAAAAGGCACTCAGATGGCGATGATATTCCAAGAGCCAATGACTTCACTTAATCCGTTGATGACTGTCGGTTATCAAGTGGAAGAGATGTTGTTGTTACATGAACCAAATCTTAGCCAGGCAGAGAGAAAGAAGAAAGTATTAAATGCCCTAATAGAAGCCGGCTTAAACGACACAGAAAACCTATATTTTAAGTATCCGCATCAATTATCAGGTGGCATGCGTCAAAGAGTGATGATAGCTATGGCGATGATTTGTAAGCCAAAACTTTTGATTGCAGATGAGCCAACGACTGCATTAGATGTTACGACACAAGCAAAAATCCTTACATTAATTAAGACTATGAATGAAACCTATAATACTGCTGTAATACTTATTTCACATGATTTGGGTGTAGTGAAACATATTTGTGAGAGAGCCATTGTAATGCAAAATGGTCATATTGTGGAAGATAAAGGGGTTCGTGAATTATTTACATCACCATCGAATGAGTATACAAAAAAGTTAATCGAAGCATCATATCTTAATAAAGAAAGAACAAAAGTAAATACTAATAATGGTGATACAGATAATAAAGAACTTATAGACAATAAAGAACTTATAGACAATAAAGAACTTATAAATAATAAAGAACTTATAAATAATAAAGAGTTTTTAATTAATAAAGACAAAGACCTTATTAGGAACGAAGCCCCCATAAATAAAAGTAACATTACAGCTGAGAAACTAGATGGAAATTTTTTACTAACTGTAAAAGATTTAAGCGTCTTTTATTACGAGAAATCAAGAAAGCTATTTTCTAAAAAATATAAAAAAGAAGTGGTAAATCAAGTTTCGTTTTCCATAAAAGAAGGGGATATACTTGGAATTGTAGGGGAAAGTGGAAGTGGAAAGTCTACACTTGCTAAGGCTGTGGTAGGACTAATAAAGGATAAATCAGGTGAAATTATATGCAAAGATTTAAAACCACAGATGGTATTCCAAGATCCTTATGGAAGTTTAAATCCTGTTAAAAAAGTAGGATGGATATTAGAAGAACCCTTAAAATTAGCAGGTATAGCCAAATCTGATCGACAAAAGAAAGTACAATCCATTTTAAATGAAATTGGTTTGACAAATCAGCATGCAGATAGATACTTGTCCCAATTAAGTGGAGGACAAAGACAGAGAGTTGCAATTGGAGTAGCACTCATACAGAATTCTAAGTTTATTGTATTAGATGAACCTGTATCTGCCTTAGATGTCACTGTTCAAGCTCAGATTTTAGAACTGCTTAAGAAACTGCAGAAAGAATACAAATTAACGTATCTATTTATATCACATGATTTGAATGTAATAAGAGAAATGTGTAATGAAGTATGTGTTATGTATCAAGGAAAAATCGTGGAGTATGCTAAAATAGAGGAATTATACAATAGTCCAAAACATCCTTATAGCAAAAAACTATTAGATGCTGCATTAACTTATACTTCAGCTGATTTTACCCTTTGATTCCGCTTGCACAGATCAAAAAATGCAGCTTCAAAATGTTCATCATCTAATTTAGAGCGTTTTTTCATAGAGCTGGTGCGACCACCGGCTCTTCTTTGTTTTTTAGATATATGGCGTTCAAACATTAATAAATCTATATTTTCTTCCGTATAATATTTTCCATTTTGATTAATAGCATGAGCACGTTTCCCCAAAGCCATAGATGCTACCCCATAGTCTTGTGTTACAACAATATCTCCAGATTCTGTACGATTAATCAATGCGATATCAACTGCATCAGGAGCTTTGCTAACTTGAATTATTTTGCTATATTCAGATTCTAATATATGGCTAGTATCTATAACCATAATAACAGGTATATCAAGTTGTTTCGCAATTCGTTCTACTATTTGTTTTACTGGGCAAGCATCAGCATCTACTAATATTTTCATAATCCCACCTTTGCATTATAAGCAATCTATCCTTTTTTATTATTTCATTTAATTTAAAATTCCATCTGAATCTTTTGTGCAATTTTTTGAAGTAATGATTGTACTATCTTATTATACCGTTAACTTAACAGTAATATGACAACTTTATCATTTATAAATCCACAATTGTTATATCATGTTTTATAAAAGGTAAAAATTTTTCTATAATATCAGTTATTTTAATTTTTAAGCTGGATGTATTTATGCATGGATGACATCCAATGTATTCATCGCGTAGCACATCACGGTCGATTAGTAGTTTTACTTTTGATTCCTGGTCGTTCATTAATCCTAAGATACTAACAGAACCAGGTGTTAATTTTAAGAATTCTTCCATATACTCAGCAGAAGCAAAGGATAATCTAGATGAACCAATTTGTTTACTTAATTCACCAGTTTTAAGTTTTTTATTACCTGGCATCATTAAGAGATAAAACTGAGTTTTTTGTGAATTGCATAAAAATAAATTCTTGCATATTTCTATTTCAAGCATTTCTTCTACTGCTAAACAGGATTCGATGGTAGCTGTCACATCATGATCTATTCT
>JARBTX010000087.1 GCA_029239975.1 Anaerocolumna sp. | reverse complement strand
TGTAAAGTTCTTTAAACAACAAGCCATCCTTAAATTCAAAGGAATAGATAATATAAATGATATTGAAAAGTATAAAGGAAAAGATTTACTTGTTACTAGAGAAAATGCAGTGAAGTTAGATAAAGATGAATATTTTATATTTGATATTTTAGGCTCTAAGATTATAACAGATGATGACATTGAACTTGGAGAATTAGTAGAAGTTATGACAACTGGAGCAAATGATGTATATGTTGTTAAAACAAAGGACAGAAAAGAAATATTAATCCCTTCTATAAAAGAATGTATATTAGATGTTGATGTTGAAAATAAAATGATTAAGGTACATCTATTGCCTGGTTTAATATAATATACCAAGGGAGAATTAGTATGAATTTTCATGTATTAACCTTATTCCCTGATATGATTACTGGGGGATTAAATACAAGTATCATAGGACGAGCTTTAGAAAAAGGTTTATTAACACTAAAAGCGATTGACATTCGTGATTTTTCAGAAAATAAACATCGTAGAGTCGATGATTATCCATATGGTGGTGGAGCTGGAATGGTAATGGCACCAGGACCTGTATATAGAGCTTATCAACATGTGAAGGAATTAATTGATACTAGAGTGGATGAAATGAACCAAAATCTTTCTTTAGTCAACGTTGATAACAATACCGAAGTGAAAAAAGATGAGAATATTGTAAATTTTAAAAAAACTAGAGTAATTTATCTTACACCACAAGGTAAAGTATTTAATCAAACTATGGCAGAAGAGTTTTCAAAAGAGGAAGACTTAATATTTTTATGTGGGCATTATGAAGGTATTGATGAACGTGTACTAGAAATGATTGTAACGGATCCTGTCTCCATTGGTGATTATGTTTTAACAGGTGGAGAACTACCAGCCATGGTTATGATTGATGCGATTTCACGTTTAGTTCCTGGAGTACTAAATAATGATACATCTGCTGAATTTGAAACCTTTCAAGATAATTTGTTAGAATACCCTCAATATACAAGACCTGAAGTATTTATGGAAAAAAGTGTACCAGAAGTTTTATTGTCTGGGCACCATGCAAATATAGATACTTGGAGAAGACAACAATCAATTGTAAGGACAGTAAATAATCGTCCGGATATGATAGATAAAGCTGTGCTTACTAAAAAAGAACAAAAGTTTTTAGATGAATATCTAAAATCTAAAGAATAAAACAATAAACGATAATATAAAAACTGAATCAATATATAGGATAGAATTAGTAATACTTTTAGGTTAATGCTTCTATATAAATTTTACATGATTAAAGAAACTTAAGATATAGAATTATGTAAAAAAATATGAAAGTACTTGCAATCTTTGTGTGAATATGTTAAAGTTAGATGTTGTGAGATGGGATGGTCCGCTAATACGCCGCTACGTTCGAATGGGACATGTTTGTTACATATCCGTATAGCAAGGTATTAAGAACATCTAAATATTAAGGAGGTCACAAAATGAACAATATTATTAAAAGCATCGAAGCTGCTCAGCTTAAAAGCGAAATCGCTAGTTTCAACGTAGGTGATACTGTAAAAGTATACGCTAAAGTTAAAGAAGGTAACCGTGAAAGAACTCAGATCTTTGAAGGTACAGTTCTTAAGAGACAAAACGGTGGAGCAAAAGAAACTTTCACAGTAAGAAAATCTTCCAATGGTATCGGTGTTGAAAAAACTTGGCCAGTACATTCTCCAAGTGTTGAAAAAATCGAAGTTATCAGAAGAGGTAAAGTTAGAAGAGCTAAGTTAACTTATTTACGTGATAGAGTAGGTAAGAAAGCAAAAGTTAAAGAATATATTAAATAGTTCTTTAAATGAATGAATCATAAGATGGGAAGGGACAATAACTTAGGTATTGTCCCTTTTTTAGAATTAAAGCTACCCTTAATTAAGTTGTAATCCTTTTTATAAGAATTACATATTTGGAGGAAATTATGGATTTTGATTTTGATAAAACAAGTAAAAAACCTTTGGTAAGAAAAATTATAAAAGAAACCATTTTTTGGGTTATTGAGATTGCAATTGTTGTGACACTTGGCTATCTTTTAGTTCATTATGCATTAGAAAAAACAACAATGGTAGGTGAATCAATGGAAGCAACCTTGTTAGATCAAGATAAAATAATTATCAATAAATTTGCTTATCGTTTTTCTAAACCAAAGCGTTTTGATGTGATTGTATTCAAACAAAAAAACAAAGAACATAGTTATTACAATATTAAAAGAATAATTGGTTTACCTGGTGAGACAATACAAATAGATAATGGTGCTATCTATATTGATGGTAAGATTATAGAAGAGCCTTTTGATAGTGAAATAATGAAAAATAGCGGACTTGCCGCTGAAGAGATTCAATTAGATGAGAATGAGTATTTTGTATTAGGAGACAATCGGAACAACAGTGAGGATAGTCGTTTCGCTAATATTGGAAATATATTGTATGATGATATTATAGGAAAAGCATGGATTCGTACGAATAAATTTGATTTTGTAAATAAAATAAACATTAAGAAGGAGGCCAATTGATGCATTTTCAATGGTACCCTGGTCACATGACCAAAGCAAGACGTATGATGCAAGAGGATATAAAACTAATCGATGTTGTAATCGAATTAGTTGATGCAAGAATTCCCTTAAGCAGTAAAAACCCTGAAATTGATGAATTAGCTAAAAATAAATCTAGAGTTATATTATTAAATAAATATGATTTAGCAGATGACAAACACACGGAAAAATGGAAGAAATACTTTGAAGAACAAGGGTATTTTGTTACCTTAGTAAATTCAAAAGCTGGTAATGGAGTAAGAAAAGTAAATGATGTTATACAGCAAGCATGTAAAGAAAAAATAGAGAGAGATAGAAGAAAAGGAATATTAAATCGTCCTATTAGAGCTATGGTTGTTGGTATTCCGAATGTAGGTAAATCAACTTTCATTAATAGTTTTGCTGGGAAAGCAGCAACTAAAACTGGTAATAAACCAGGTGTTACAAAAGGTAAACAATGGATAAAAATCAATAAAAATGTTGAACTTCTTGATACACCAGGTATTTTATGGCCAAAATTTGAAGATCAAACAGTGGGATTGCGTCTTGCTTTTATTGGAGCAATTCGAGAAGAAATTCTTAATATCCTTGAACTCTCTATCGAGCTAATCAAATTTTTACAAGAGCATTATCCTAGCAGCTTAACTGCAAAATATAGTATTGAAGGAAGCGATGATGCTGTACAGACTCTGAGCCAAATAGCCGAAAGACGCGGGTGTAAAATAAAAGGTGGAGAGTTGGATTTAAATAAAGCAGCTACGTTATTAATGGATGATTTTAGAAATGGTAGAATTGGTAATTTTACAATAGAATTTTCTAGTTAGATAGTAGAAAGGGTGTAGTAAAATTGGAAATTAAAATATCTGATATAAAAAATGAATTTGCACTAACGGATATATGTAATATAGACGATATTATTAATAAATACAAATCTGATAATAGAACAGGTGTCGTAAAATTAGTAGAAAAATATGAAAAAGAAAAGCATAAATACCTACAAGAACTTGATCGTACCGAACAAATGAAATCCTATGAAAAACAATACTCCGAATATAATTATATTTGTGGAATTGATGAAGTTGGTAGGGGCCCCTTAGCAGGACCTGTCGTTGCATGTGCAGTAATTTTACCGAAAGATTGTAATATTTTATATATTAATGATTCGAAACAATTAACTGAAAAAAAGCGTGAAGAACTCTACGACCAAATTATGGAACAGGCAATAGCAATAGGTGTTGGAAGCATTCCACCGAATAAAATCGATGAAATGAATATATTACAAGCTACCTATGAGGCAATGCGTCAAGCCATTGGTAACTTATCTGTAAAACCTGATTTATTGTTAAATGATGCAGTTACAATTCCAAACGTAGCAATAAAACAAGTACCTATTATTAAAGGTGATGCGAAGAGTATTTCAATAGCTGCGGCAAGTATTGTTGCAAAGGTTACAAGAGATCGTCTCATGACTGCATATGATAAGATATTTCCACAGTATGGATTTGCTGATAATAAGGGTTACGGTTCAAAAGAACATATTGAGGTATTAAAAAGATTAGGTCCAACACCTATTCATAGAGCTAGTTTTATCAAGAACTTTGTCTCTTAGTCAAAGTAGGCTTATTAGGAATTTTGGCTTAATTAATTAATGGGGTAGCACTATGGGAGATAATACATATAATCATAATAAAATACTAGATAAAAATCGTTATCAAATTCCAAAAAGCAATAATAACCAAGGTCAACAAGAATCAAAAAGCCAGAATTATTCTGGCTCAAAGAGTAAATCTTTGGCAAACTCAAAAAATAAATCTTCGAATGAATTAGAAGGTAACCCTTCAGCGGATTCTATGAATAAAACGGCCATAGCGTTATCCTATAATCCAATGGATAATGCTCCAAAAATTATTGCTTCTGGAAAAGGACATCTAGCAGATAAAATATTAAAAGCAGCTGGGGAACATCAAATACCAGTTCATAAAGATGAACAATTAGCGAATACACTATCAAAACTAGAGATTGGAGATTCCATTCCACCAGAGTTATATGAAATAGTTGCGGATATACTTGTATTTGTGGACCAAATGGACCGGATTAAAAGTAAGGTTCTTCCGAAGAAGGAGTAACTTATGTATAATAAGAGAAGTATTGGTGCTAGGTTTGAGCAAATTGCTGATAAGTATTTGACAGAACAAGGATACGTTATCCTTGATCACAACTTTCAGTGCAGAACTGGTGAAATTGATATCATAGCAAAAGAAAGTGGATATCTAGTATTTATAGAGGTGAAATTTCGATCATCTACAGTAAAGGGTTTACCGCAAGAAGCTATAGATATGCGTAAGATAATAAAAATATCTCGTACCGCTTTGTATTATATGTTAAAAAAACATATCTCTGATGATACACCATGTCGTTTTGATGTGGTTCATATTTTAGATAAAGATATATCGATAATAAAAAATGCATTTGAGGCTATCCTATAACATAGTTATTTACTACTGTGTTATAGGATATTTCTTACAACTGAAGTGTTTTGTTATCCTTATACTACAGCAAAGCATTAAAGTAGCAACTTTTAGCCTGCTAGTAATAGATAGTTTCAAGATGCAAAATCCAAATTAATTAAATAGTAAAATGAACAGTTTTGCAACTGTTTGATTGTAATTATAGAAAGGGGGAAATTTCAATGAAATTCCAAAATAGTAATAAAGCAATTTTAAATGTGGAAAAAACTACCCCATTTATAGCGTTTCCTGTTTTAAGTGATATTTCATATATTAATCATGGCTTCTCAACAAGACTTGGAGGCGTAAGTGAAGGGATATTTGAGTCTATGAATTTGGGTTATAATCGTGGTGATAGCGATAATAACGTATATACAAACTATCAAAGAATATGTGATAGTATGGGCATTCAGGTAAATGACTTAGTCACCACTAATCAAGTCCATAATACTGATGTTAAACTTGTTACAGCAGAAGATAAAGGAAAAGGGATTATTAAGGAAAGAGATTATCAAGGAGTGGATGGTTTAATTACGAATGTAGTAGGCGTTCCTTTGGTTACTTATTATGCTGATTGTGTTCCATTATATTTTGTTGATACTAAGAATCGTGCCATTGGCTTAAGTCATTCAGGATGGCGAGGAACCGTAAAACGAATGGGTCAAGTAACTTTACATGAGATGAATAAACAATTTGGAACTAATCCAAACGATGTAATTACTGTAATTGGACCGTCCATATGCAAGGATTGTTATGAAGTAAGTGAGGATGTTGCCAAGGCTTTTCGTGGAGAGTTTAACCATCTTCAGTTACAAGATATCTTAGTAGAAAAAGGGGATGGGAAATATCAATTAAATCTTTGGGAAGCAAATCGCCATATCTTTTTAGATGCAGGAATAAAAGAAGAAAATATTCATATTTCAAGTGTTTGTACTTGTTGTAATAGTGAACTATTATTTTCTCATCGTGCCTCAGAAGGGAAGAGAGGTACGTTAGCCGCCTTTTTAATGTTAAAAGATTAGAAGGTTTTATTAATAGAGAACAAGTATATAATATTTTATAATCCTATAAGGGCTATCCAATATGTTATTATTATATAACATATTGGATAGCCCTTTAATTAAAACAGTATTTATAAAACATATCTGCTTTTTTTACAATTAATTAAGATAAATCATTTTCTAAGTTTTTATATTACTTACGTTATATTAATTTATTATTAAAATCAATCGATTTAGGTTAGTTAATACTTTTCAATTAAAAATTCGATTGAGATTACTTAATACTTTTTAATTAAAAATATCGATTAAGATTACTTAATACTTTCGTAGTTTATAATTAATTAATTATGATAACTTATTATTTTCTTTATATTCAGCTACAATATCTTGTATTCGTGTAACAGAATTTAAGATTCCCTCAACTGATTTATCATGATTTATGGTATGTATGATTAAAGCAAGATATCTACTTATATCAACATTTACGTAATAAGGTTTGTTTAATAATTCAGGAGAACAATAGGTTAGGTTCGTTGTATAGATACGATTAATGAATCCATTTTCAAAAAATTCGTCGAATGTATCATAACCTTTGGTAAATAAACCAAAGGTCGCTGCAATATAAATCTTAGAAGCATTCCTTTTCTTTAATTCTTTCACAATCTTTAGAATTCCTTCACCAGAATCAATCATATCATCTATGATAAATACAGATTTACCTTCTACATTTGCTCCCAAATATTCATGTATAACAGCAGGATTACCTTCTTGGTCTAAGTTAGAATAATCATTTCTTCCATAAAACATTCCAACATCTACTCCAAGAATATTCGCATAGAAGATTGCTCTAGACATTCCATTTTCAGTTGGGCTGATAATCATTAGATGATCGTTATCAAGGGATAACCCCTTTTCATTTGCTAGTAATGCCTGAATAAACTGATAAGACGTAAAGAAATTATCAAATCCTACGATAGGAATTGCATTTTCGACTCTTGGGTCATGTGCATCAAAAGTAATAATATTTTTAACACCCATATTAACTAGTTCATTTAAAGCTGTAGCACAATCTAAGGATTCAAGATGAGTACGAATATTTTGTCTGCCTTCATAAAGTGATGGAATGATAACATTAATTCGACGAGCTTTTCCGTTACATGCATCAATTAAACGTTTTAAATCCTGAAATTGATCATCTGGTGACGTCATATTTTCATGTTTATTCAGTTGATATTGTATACTGTGATTAAAAATATCAGCAATGATATAAACATCAGAGCCACGTATGGTTTCGTATAATAAACCTTTTGATTCACCAGAACTAAATCTAGGAGTTAAGGAGTGAACTAAGTAATTATCTACATCATATCCATACAAGGAAAGAGAAGACTTATATTCGTGAACCAGAGATTGTCTGGCATCTACAATTAATTTATTAACTTTTGTGGCTAATGGTAAGGAACCATCCAGAGATAATAATTTTAATGGTGCGACGGGCAACTTGTCCAGATAATTTGAGTCTGACATATTATAACCTCCAATTTTGGGTATCTCTATTTAGTTATAGCACTATAGATTTCAAACGTCAAGTTCTTATGGATTATATAAAGTATTTTAATAAATCATAAAGTATTTTAAACAAACACTTTATTTTGATTGGAAAATGATGTAAAATTATTACAACTAATGATTACAACTAATAATTACAAATGTAACGAAATTTACATTAAGGTTTAATCGCTTAATTAATTTTAAGTAATTATGGTTCTATGACTAAATGAATAAAGATGGAGGTTATAATGAGTAATAACAAAGGTTTCTTTACTTTACCGGGTGAAGCTGGTTTTGAAAATCTTACTTTAGAATTAGCGAAAAAATGGGGAGCTGATGTAATAAGAGACAGTGATGGAACAAAATTATCCGATGAGATACTTAATTCAGGTTATCAAATTTATTCCACCATATGTCTAATACGTTCGGATAATGAATGGGCAAAAAAACACAGGAATTGGCTTCAGCAAAATTACTTAATGAGTTCACCAAAGATTGCATATGCTAGCACTCTAGAGATTGATCCATTAGATGGTTATTATAGAGAGCAATTTATGATGAATGAAGAAGGCAGAGATGAATTTTGGCAAGTATATGATAGAACGACAGGAACTTTATTAAACCTAGCGGACTGGGATTATAATGTAGAAACCAAAAAAGTAGTAATACATAATGCTACACCATGGCATAAATATACGGTTAATTTTCTTGCGGTTCGGTTATGGGAAGAAATTTCAATGTACAACCACATAACCAATGAATGGGGAGACAAAGAACATCTAATGGCAATTGAGCCAAGATATCCCGAAGTTCGAGCTCACATTATAGAATGGTTGGATGATTGGTGTAAAAAGCATCCAGCAACATCAGTTGTTCGATTTACATCTATGTTTTATAATTTTGCTTGGTTTTGGGGTGATGATGTAAGAAATCGTAATCTCTACAGTGACTTGGGATCCTACGACTTTACAGTAAATCCAATCGCTTTAAGAGAATTCAAAGCTCAATATGGATATAAAATGAATGCAGAAGATTTTATCAATGCAGGTAAATATAACTCCACGCACAATGTTCCTTCTAAAAAATATAGGGATTGGATTGAATTTACACATAAGTTTGTAGTTGATTTTGGGAAGGAATGTATTGATGTGGTTCATAAGTACAAAAAACAAGCTTATGTATTTTATGATGATAGTTGGATTGGTGTTGAACCTTATGGAGATAGATTTAAGGAATTCGGTTTTGACGGTATTATTAAATGCGTATTTAATGGATTTGAAGTTCGATTGTGCGCGGATGTAAAAGGTGTACAAACTCATGAAATAAGGTTACATCCATATTTATTTCCAACAGGGTTATCTGGAGAAGCAACCTTCGCACCAGAGGGTAATCCGAAACAAGATGCAAGTAGGTACTGGGTAAATGTGCGTCGAGCCTTACTTAGAAAACCAGTTGACCGAATTGGTTTAGGAGGGTATTTGCATTTGGTAGAACCTTTTCCTGATTTTTGTGATTACATGGAAGAGATTGCAGATGAATTCCGGTTCATAAAAGAATTACATAAGAATGACCTGCCTTATACAATACCTGGAAAAGTCGTGATACTTACTGTTTGGGGTAAACTACGTTCCTGGATTTGTTCTGGTCATCTTCATGAACATCCTGAAATTGATCTTACGAATGTCTTAGAAGCACTAGCAGGATTGCCGGTGGATGTAGAATTCATAAGCTTTGATGAATTAATACAGAATGGAATTCCAAAGGATACAATGGTAATTATAAATGCAGGTTGTGCAGATAGTGCATGGAGTGGCGGAGATTATTGGAAGGATGAAGAAATTATATCAATTTTGACAGAGTGGGTGAGCCAAGGCGGTGGGTTAATTGGTATCCATGAACCTACTGCTGTAAATTTTAGTGATAGTTATTCTAGTTATTTTAAACTTAGCCATTTATTTGGTGTTGACCGTGATTTAGGAGACAGAAAATGTATTGGTAAATATCAATATAAGCTTGGTGATTCACATTTTATTATGAAAGATACTCTAAATCTTGACGTCATGATGAAAAAATTAGAAGGTATTTATATTACGGATAGTAATGTTACAGTACTTTTGGAATCAGAAGGTACCCCATTATTAACCAGTAATGAAATAGGTAATGGAAGAGCAATATACTTATCAAGTTTTTCTTATTCTCCTGAAATGACCAGATTATTATTAAGAGCGATCTGTTACGCTGGGAAAAAGGAGCAAGCTATGAATACATACATTTGTGACAATGTTTATACAGATTGTGCCTATTATCCAGAAAATCATAAGCTCGTACTGATTAATAATGCTGGGTTTAGAAATGCAGCAAAAGTGGCAACTCCAGATGGATTAACCATAACGATTGAGCTAAAACCCTATGAATTAGTAACACGTAATTTACTGGATAAATAATGTATATGAAAATTTAAATTAACATTTGTAAAAAAAATTACATTAAGAGTACAAATTAATAATTTAAGTTAAGCTTTTTGAAAGGGTTTAAACATAGTAATTTAAATTTAAGTAAATTAAAATATCGATTATTGTTATGTTTTCCATAAAGTCGGGAGTTATTATGAAGAGAGTACCGGTACAGATTCAATTATTTATGATACTTTTTTTAGTTTTGGTTCTTCCCATGTCCATAATAACTTATTATAGTAGCACAAGTATAATGCGATATTCGGAAGAAGAAATTGCAGATTCTGCAATGAAAAAGTTAGATTCGAATAGTGAATTAATAGAATTAGCGTTACAAAATGTGATTTTAGATGTGTTACAAATGGTAAAAGAAAATAAATTTAATTCAATGAAAAACATTACTTCCTACGATTTATTAAATTCCAAATATGATACTATTAATAATGCACTTACTATCTTAAATGGTATGAAAGAAATGCAATCCAATGATAAGATTGTATACTCTATCTTTTTTTATTTGGATAATGCTGACTATGTCTTTTCCACAAATAAGGGGTTAGTTCGTTTAGAAAATTTTGAAGATATGGGTTGGCTAAATGATGCCTTAGAGAAAATAACAGGAGCAGGTGGCGTATGGTATCCAAGGATTTTAAATAAAGCCACTGTAACAGAGATTGAGCGAGAAACCAATTATTCAGAATCCATTCATGTCATCTCTTATGTATATCGTTTGAACCGATTAACGACATCCACCAAAGGTACCATAGTTGTTAATGTAAAAGAAAGTGAAGTTTATAATTTTTTAAACTCTAATAAATATGCACAAGATACCAACAGTTTCTTAATGGATACGAATGGAACTATAATATCACACGAAGATAAATCGTTGATTCTTAATAATCTTAACGATAATACTTTCATACATAATATATTATCATCGGATCTAGATTCTGGTTACGAATTTATGGAACTTTTTGGACAAAGAACTTTATACACCTACTTTAAAACGAATTCGAATTGGATTTATGTAACGACCTATTCTATGGATACGTTATTACAAAAATCTAATAAAGTAAGGGCTAACTATATGTTTCTTACTATCATAATCATAGCGATTGGAACGGTTGTGACTGTGTTTATTTCAACCAGTTTTTCTAAGCCGATGAAACTTTTAGTACAGAATATGAAAAAGCAGCAAGGAATTGAAGTAAAAGGAAGACAAAATGAGTTATCCTTTTTAACAACTGCATTTGAAAAAATAAAAGAGCAAGAAGAGGGTTTACATAAGTTATTAAAAGATAGAGAAGAAGAAACAAGATATTTAGCATTTCATAAATTATTGACTGGTGAAGTTACCAATGATGCTGAAAATACTGAAATTGCGAAAGCATTTCCATATAATCATTACATTATTGGGTTAGTAACAGTCGATAATATGAAATCCTATTTAAAGGAAGTCAACGCAGAAGTACGAAGTTATCAAAGGTATTTGTTATTTGATAAATTCGAACAAGCGTTTCCGAAAGAATACCATGTATCTTGTTCACGATATGAAACCGGTACAATTGCAATAATTATTAATATTGAAAATTACGATCAAGGGCATGTTAACCGAACTTTAAACCGTACTTTTATAGAAGTAATGAAGATTGCAAAAGAAGTACGTGGATATACAGTTACTATAGGTGTCAGTGGAGTACATACAGGTTTTGATGGAGTAAAAGAATGTATCTATGAAGCAAGTGAAGCTGTAAAACAAAGATTGTTATCAGGAAGAAATAGCCTTAATTTCTGGAACGCAAGTGTGAATGAAGGGAAACAATTTCATTATTGTTATAATAGCGAAAAGAAGATTTTAAATTTTTTAAATACTGGCGATTTTGATAGTATAAAAAAAGAAATAGAAGATATTATAAAGCAAATTAAAGAAACAGAAGATATATCCTATGATAATATTTTGCTCATCTTTAACCAGTTAGTTGGTGCAACTATTAAATATCTGGTTGAACATAATATCAATACCAGTAAAGTATTTCGAAGTAATATTAATATCTATTCGGTAATTGATAGCTTAGATACCATTGAAGAGATTGGCACCTATCTAACAGACGTATTTAAATCAATTCTTGAATATACTTGTCCGGATAATACTAAAAATGAAACCAAATATTATGAGCAAGTAATGCAATATATCAAAGAACATTATAATGGAGAAATGATATTTGAAGATATTGCAAAAAAACTGGGAATTAGTTATTCCTATTTAAGAAAATTAGTAAAAGAAGAATCCGGAAAGAGTTTAATGGATAACGTTAATATTTTACGAATCGAAGAAGTAAAACGTTTATTATTACATTCGAACCTAAATATTACACAGATAGCAAAAGAAGTTGGTTATCAAAATGTTCAAAGCGTAAATCGGTTTTTTAAAAAATACGAAGGAATTACTCCAAGTGAATTTAAAAATTTAAGACAGCAAAACTTATAAGGATTTGATAATCCATTGTTAAAAATATCTATAAAAAAGGTGATTTTACACTATTTTATAGATATTTTTTTGATAGTGATCCATCATTTTTGATATTAAAAACAATTCTTTGATAAATAAAACCATCTAATTTTACTGGTTTCGATGAAGTTAGCTTACGATAGAATTAATGGTACAAGACAATATTATGGATTTTCAAGGGTTTGTTGCATTATCAAAATTGATGTATTGTATCAAAATTGAATATTTACAAATGATTCTTGAGTATTTATATTCATGGTAAGACGAATATGTATAAAATTTACAAATGAGTTAAGAAAGGAGGAAATAATATATGCAAAAAGTAAAAACAATAGGAACCAAGAATTTAGTACTCTTTTTAAAAAGAATTCGCTTTTCAAATAAAGATAATAAGAAATTAATAAATAATAGAATGTTAAATAATTGCAAATCTGCATTTAAGAAAAACAGTGTGAAAGAAAAGAAACAAAAAATAAAGAAAAGAAATTGGCGATCATTTAAAAGAAATTGGCAATTGTATTTGTTATTATTAGTGCCTATTGCATTTGCTCTTATATTTAAGTACGGTTCCATGTTTGGATTGGTAATAGCGTTTAAAGATTATAAAATTTTAAAAGGATTTGATGGAAGTGAATGGGTTGGTTTGGATGTATTTCGTAAAGTATTTCATATGAGAGATTTTGGTAAATCCATAAGAAATACCTTATTATTAAATGGGCTCTCCCTTGTGCTAGGATTTCCAATGCCTATTATTTTAGCATTATTATTAAATGAAATAAGAAATAAGTATTTTAAACGAATTTCCCAAACTTTATTATACTTACCGCATTTTTTATCCTTTGTAATCATTGGTGCAATTGCATATCAAATATTTGGATTAAATAGTGGTGTTATTAATAATCTGATTGAAGCACATGGGGGCAGTCGAATACCATTTCTTCAAGAAGATACTAGATGGCTAGTTTCCTATGTGTTAATCAGCGTTTGGCAAACAATGGGTTGGGGAACCATTATCTACCTGGCTGCTATTACGAGTGTAAATACAGAACTATACGAAGCAGCAACGGTTGACGGTGCTGGTAGATGGGCAAAATGTGTACATATTACGGTACCATGTATAAAAAGTACAATCATAATACTATTAATTATGAATCTTGGTAAAATCATGGGTGGTTCTTTTGAAGCAGTAAATTCCTTGATGAATGTGGCAACAACGGAATACACAAATACGATTCCTGTTCTGGTATACCGACTAGGACTTTCCAATGGTAAGTATAGTGAAGCAACAGCCATTGGGTTATTTCAGTCGGTTATTGGATTAATCCTAGTACTTGGTTCTGATTTCTTTGCAAAAAAACTTGGCGAAGAAGGATTGTTATAAAAGGAGGAAGCTTATGTGCGCATATGTTGCTGCAAAGAAAATGGTGACAAGTGAGAAAAAGTATGTTACAAAAACAAAGATTAAAAATATAGCATTTGATATAATTATCTATTCGTTTATTACGTTAGTTGCACTAACTTGTGTCTTACCATTTATACATGTATTTTCAAAATCAATAAGTAATGAAGCTTTTGTGATAGCAAACAAAATTATTTTATTACCAAAAAGTATAACCTTTGAAGCATACCGAAAGATATTTGCAGATCACAGTATATTACGTTCCATGTATATTTCGGTAATTGTAACAGTTTTATTTACTATTTTAGGATTGCTTATTACTATTTGTGCTGCATATCCTCTTTCAAGAAGGAGCTTAAAAGGCAGATCTATTATTACCTTCTTTTTTATGTTCACAATGTATTTTAGTGGGGGGATAATACCAGAGTTTTTGTTAATGAATGAATTAAAATTAATTGATAAAATTGCAGTTTTGATATTACCACTGGCATTTAGTCCTTACAATTTGCTTATTATGAAAACGACATTACAAAATTCAATTTCAGAAAGCCTTATTGAATCTGCTTTAATTGATGGTGCAGGTCATATAAGAATATTAAGAAGTATTGTAATTCCGTTATCTAAACCTATCATAGCAACCCTGTCGTTGTTTTATGCAGTTGGTAGGTGGAATCAGTATCAAGATGCACTTTTTTACATAAAACAAAACACAGCGTTAAGACCATTACAATTAAAACTATATTACTTGATTGTTACAGCTACCGAATCATTTCAAGCAGCAGTGGAGGGTTCTGCTCAGTATACAAATCCAGAAGTATTAAAAGCATCTTGCATCATGTTTGCTACCATACCAATTATATGTGTTTATCCGTTTGTTCAAAATTATTTTGTTCAAGGCACTATGATTGGCTCTGTTAAAGGTTAATAAAAAGGTCTTAGCCGGATAATCCGGTAAAATAAATAATTTAAGGGAGGTATTTTATGAAAAAAAGTATCAAGAAAATCATTTCATTACTATGTATCTGTGTTATGGTGGCTGGGATGTTTAGTGGATGTGGAAAATCAAAAGAGACATCTAAAACAGACGTAACACCTACGCAAAAAGCAGACGAATCAACTGGGGAAACAAAAGATGATACTACTATAACTGATACAACAGACGCAACAGAAGTACAAGGAGCCTATCCAGATTATGCTGGTGGATTTAAAGAGAAGGTGACCATTCAAATGCCAGTTTATGATAGAGCATTTGAAGGATGGAACGTAACTGATAATTATTATACAAAGTGGATACAATCACAATTTGGTGATGAATATAATGTTAATGTTGAATTCGTAGCAATTGGTAGAACAACAGAAGTAACGGATTATACTCAGATGTTAGCAGCAGGTACAGCTCCAGACATTATATTCCATTATGATATGCCACAAGCTTTGGCTTATTATGGTGAAGGTGCAATCCAAAAGTTAGATTTAGATGAAATCGCTTATTATGCACCAACGTATGCAAAAAATCTTGGAGATACTAATAAAACTTATGGTGTAGTGGATGGAGCTAACTATTTCTTCTTTGGAAAACGACCAGATGCATATAACTTTGTAACTTTAATTAGACAAGATTGGTTAGATGCAGTGGGTAAACCAATGCCAACATCTTTAGAAGAATATAATGAAGTTTTTGCAGCTTGGAAAGAAGCAGGACTTGGTAATGGTGGTGGTACGTTAGTACAAAATAATTTTACATATGATTATGCGTTCCGTCCTTGGCCAATTGATAAAAACGAAAGAGCTTTATACTCAGACCTTTCCATACCAGCATTTACTTGGGAGCCAACTCATAAATATTTAAAGAATTTAAATTATCAATATAACAATGGTTTAATTGACCCAGAATTTTATCTAAACACGGACGAAGCTTCTACTCAAGCAGACTTTGTAGCTGGTAATACTGGCGCATTTGCATTTTACTTAACAAGTTCATCCACTGTTATTTCTAATTTATTAACCAATAATCCAGAAGCAAAAGTTGCTGTATTAAATCCGAAAGCAAATGTTCCAAAAGGTGATGAATTTAAACCACAAGGACGTGCATATTGGCCATTTGGTATGATTATGGGTATTAATTCAACAACCACTCCAGAGGAAAGAGCAGCTATCTGGATGTACTTAGAATGGATGAGCCAATCTGAGAATTTATTCTATTTACAAAATGGTGTAGAAGGTCAAAATTATACATTAGATGCAAGTGGATTAGCAGTTAAAGTTCCTGACTTTGCAGGTGAATCAAAACTATCCAATAACAACAATAAAGATTATTGGTGTCTAGTTGTTGAGAGTGCTCAATATGCAGATGAAGATTTAAACTACAAAGCTAACTTAACCAACTGGGCTCCAGGCGGTTATGAATATTTAATTGAAGATGCTTACAAATATTATAAAGAAAACTTAGAATATGCAACTCCAGATGCCTTATTCTCAGTTGTTCTAGAATCAGTTGCTGAGTATAAATCAGATTTAAATGATTTATGGAAAGAATTATATGTAAAATGTGCGATGGCTACAGAAGCAGAATTTGAATCGGTATATCAAGATGCTTGTAAAGAGTTCTTAGATGCAGGATACCAAGCAATACTAGATGAGAAAACGAAAGCTATTGAGAGTGGATTATTCAATTAAATAGGTTACCATTATATAAGTAATTCAATCTATGTAAAAATTAATATTCTTACTCTGCCAATAAATTATAAAATTCATAGGTTTAGAATACATAAAGTAAACTAAATCTATGAATTTTAGTTTTATTCCATAGTTTTTCTTCCTTTTTAAAAGGTTAAGATGTAAAATAAAGTATAAATTTAAATAAATGAATTTTAATAGGAAGGTTTAGTGATGATTAAAATTGATTATGATAGAGAACAACTTTATAGTGTTATTGATAAAATAGTAAATAAGACACTTTCCATGGATTTGGTTTGGGAATGGCCTTGCGGAGTAGCTTATTATGGCGTGAGTGAAGCATATTTGGTTACAAAAAATGAGCAATATCTAGAAACATTAAAAAGATGGACAGATGATTATATAACCTTAGGATTACCGGACTGGACAGTTAATACCTGTGCAATGGGTCATGCTATGATTACGTTATATGAAGCAACAGGTGATGAAACTTACCTGAATATAGTAAAAAGTAAAGTTGATTATATTAGAAACCATGCACTTCGTTTTGGTGATCATGTATTACAACATACCGTTTCTATCAATAATGATTTTCCAGAACAAGCTTGGGCAGATACCTTATTTATGGCAGCATTTTTCTTACTTAGAGTTGGAATTAAGTTAAAGGATAATGAAATCATAGAAGATGCTTTAAATCAATATTACTGGCATATAAAATATCTACAAGACCAAACTACGAGTCTTTGGTATCATGGATATGATAATATTAATAAAAATCACATGTCTGGTTTTTATTGGGGTAGGGCTAATGCATGGGCAGCTTATACCATGTCACAAGTAAAAAGACGTCTACCGGAGTGTTATCTATATCCAAAGTTTATGGATATAGATTGTGCATTAAGAGATCAATTAGCAGCCTTAAAGGCTCTGCAGTCAGACAATGGCTTATGGAGAACTATCTTAGATGACATGGATTCTTATGAAGAAGTGTCTGCTTCCTGCGGAATAGCAGCTGCTATGGTTACAAATGGAAATCCTCTACATACAAAATATATTCAAAAGGCTCTAGATGGTATTCTTACTAATATAACAGAAGATGGACGTGTATTAAATGTTTCTGCCGGTACAGCAGTTATGAAGGATAAAGAAGGTTATTGTAAGATTTCAAAGGATTGGATTCAAGGTTGGGGGCAAGGTCTTGCTCTAGCATTTTTAACTTCTATACTAGAACTGGATAAGAAATAATGTTACCTAAAAAAATCTGTACGTTATTCCATAAAAATGTATTACTGAATGACTTCGCAATTTAAGATTATTCATTTTTATTAATAAAAAGTCATTGACAAAAATTAAACAAGGCATTAAGATATTTTTAGTCGAGGAAGATGAATCTTTCTCGACTTTTTGTTTTCTAAAAAAGTATTAAGAAGTATTAACAAAAGATAAAGTAAGGAGATTAGACTATGAATGAAAAACTGGCGTATTTTATGAATCACAGGCTAAAGAGCAGATCAGAATCAATCTTTGAAGGTATATCAAATGGAAGGAAGAAAGCACTTGATAACTGGTTTATGGATCAATGGATGCAGTTACATTCAATAGCGAAAACCTTAATGATATTAAACGAAACACCAAAATCGCTAAGCGAATCATTACAAGAAGCAGTGGAACATTACCCCACTTTTTTGGAGGTATTTGTAGTAGGTAGTGATGGTATCGTAATTGCTTCATCTTTTGGGAAGCATATTGGTAAGACTTATAAAGATTTCCCAGGTTATAAAAAGGGGTTAACAGGCGAAAGCTATATGTACGGTCCATATGAAGATTTGGATACCTTGGATTTAACAATTAATAATCGTCAATTTTATGATGAAGTGACTCTATTATTTTCAGAACCATATAAGAATAATGATGAAGTTCGTATTTTATTTGCAAGAGTATTAAATGATGATATGAGTAATGTAATTCAAGATGAAGATACTCATATCTATAAAGATTCCGGCGATAATTATCTATTCATGATAAAAAATAACAGGGGAATCCCGACAGGAACAGCAATCTCTAGAAGTAGATTTGAAGATAGAACGTTTACCTTAGGTGATAATTTAAAAGATGGTATTCGAACGAAACGATGGGGAGAAATTAAAATCAACGCACATACGGAATTTGAGATTATATTTCATGATCCTAAAACTAGGAGTCTACATCAAGGAGTACAAAATACCATTAATAATGGTGAAAATCTAGACTGTTGGCCAGGTTATCCAGATTACCGTCATATTCTAGTTGGTGGAAAAGGTACCTTAATTCAACCACCGAATTCAGATGAAGTGTGGGGAATGATGTGTGAGGGTGATATTTCTGAGATTTACAATTTTCATAGTATCAGTTATCGTGTTCCTGTTTTAGTTGGAATGATATCTATTTTAACTGTATTAGTAAACCGATTCTTTATTTCCCGCATGCATTCCTTAAATTTTCTTTCTGATGTATTATTATTACTAATAGTATTTTTAACAACATACATAATCACAAGTAGATTGATTATTAAACCACTTGATATAACCATAAAAAGACTACGCCATATTGCTGAAGGTGAAGGTGATTTAACAAAACGAGTACCAATAAACTCTCCTAACGAAATCGGTGAGTTATCTAGATGGTTTAATAAATTTGTTAGTAACCAGATGAACATGTTAAGAAGAGTAGGCAATTCTGTAAAAGTGAGTCAAAAAGCAGTAAAAAGAGTTTCTAAATCAACGAGAATTATACAAGAAAGCATTACAACGATTGAAGATACTGTAACAACACTATCAGAGTATTCTATGCAACAAAACGAGTTATTTAGAGAAACTCAAAATCAAGTAAAACGTATCTCTGATTCTTTTGATAAAAACGAAGAACTAGGTAATTTAATCAACGATATTAGTAATAAAGCGGAAACTACGGCTGCAGCAGCAAGTTCTGCAAATAATCTGACGAATGATATTACAAGCCAGACAGACCAATTAGAATATGCTATGAAAGATGCTGTAAAAAGTATTGAGAGTTTAGATAAGGAATCCCGTGAAATCACAAAAATTATAAGTACGATTACTGCAATAAGTAGTCAAACCAGTCTCTTAGCATTGAATGCATCCATTGAA
>JARBTX010000086.1 GCA_029239975.1 Anaerocolumna sp. | reverse complement strand
TTCATGGTGCAATTAATGATATGACGCCTAATGCAGTTCATGAAGCAGCTGCTTAGTGAGTTAAACTTTTTGTGTCTACACTATTGACACAAATCCAATATATTAGTATATATTTATAAATTAGTATAAATATATTAGTCTGAATAAATATATTAGTCTGAATAAAATATTAGCCTGAATAAATATATTAGTCTGAATAAATATATTAGTCTGAATAAATATATTAGTCTGAATAAATATATTAGCCCGGATAAATATATTAGCTTGAATAAAAATATTAGTCTAAATAGATATATTAGTCTAAATAAATATATTAATTTAAAAAATATTGGATAAATTAAGGAAGCTATATGCTAGAACAGCATATAGCTTTTTTTATATACATTGGTTCTTTTATCTAGTATAATTTATTGAAATATAAATCGGATGAATAATTTATATGAATACCAACATTCAAATAATATTACAGCAATATAAAACACGTTAAAGAAAGTGAATTAAAATTTTAGTATGACAGATATGTGTCATAGAGATTTGTTATTCTATTAGCGTGAAGGAGAAAACAGACGTGAGCAGATATGAAAAGGAAGAACGTTTATTAGAGATTTTTTTTAGGTGCATTAGAGGTGAGAAACTATATACCAAAAGATTGGCAGAAGAATATAAGGTATCTACAAGAAGTATATCTAGGGATATTGATGTATTAAAGAACTTTCTTGTCGACCATCGTGATTTGGTTGGATATTCGGAATTACAATATGATTATAAAAACAAGTGTCATAAAATGATATTTGATGAGTTATTACAAAGTAATGAATTGTTTGCAATCATTGAGGTACTGATAGGTAGTCGAGCTTTTGCAACGTCAGATTTGTTAAACATTATTCAGAAAATGAAACGATTTGTTACGAAAGCAGATGAGACTATACTAAATGAGATGATTAGAAAAGAAGTTTATCAGTATTGTGAGATTAAACATGATAGCGCCTGCATTATTGACACAATATGGAAAGTTGAAAATGCTATTTTTAGTAAAAATGAGATAACAATTACTTATTATAAAATGGATCGGAGTGAGGTTCATCGCCGAATACGGTCGCAATCAATACTGTTTTCAGAGTATTATTTCTATCTAGTAGCATATCAATGCACGGATGAGAATTATATTCCAATTTATTATAGGATTGACCGTATTACTAATATAATAATTCATCGAGATAAATTCCTAATACCTTCTGGAAAATCATTTGATGAAGGGGATTTAAAGAAGAAAATTCAATTTATGTGGCCTGGTAAGGAAATAAAAGTGAAATTTGAATTTTCTGGGCCATCGGTACAAGCTATTTTAGATAGGATACCAACGGCAAGGATAATTGATGAAAAAGGAAAAGTTAGAGTAATAGAAGCAGTGGTTTATGGTGAAGGCATTAAAATGTTTCTCTTATCTCAAGGAAAATGGGTTAAAGTCTTAGAACCTGAATCTTTAGTTCATGAAATGCAAGAAGAATTAAGAAACATGATGGCAAATTATATATAAGTATATCATTTTGTATCACTATAGCATAATAAGATTAGAGTGTGAAATGTCATTAAAATATTAAGTAGAATATATTATAACAATATTCATCCAAAACTTAATTTTATCTTTTGACACGCTAATCAGAATAACGAAATACATATAAAGGAGTAAATTATATTGGATAAAGATTGTCTATTTGACAAATGTGATAATTATGACAAAACCATTGCCGTTTTTTGTGGCATGGTTGGTGGTATAGTAGATATTGTTTTTGTAGGAGAACCTGAGACAAGTAAACTAGTAAAATGGACGGATAAAATAACAGATCATATGATAGTTAAATTTGCACGTCTATGTAAATGGACAGGTGAAAAAGGAGAAGGTGAAGCTACAAGGGCAATTGGCTGGTTGCAAAATCAATTTAAAGTAAATTATGATATGGCTAAATCAAGTGATGTAGCTGATGCAGTTAATATGGGTACTAGAAATCATCACCTAAAGTCACTTGGTCATTCGCCTGATATAGTAGGATTATTTTTCTCAATTTTAGATCAATTTCAAGGGACAGCTAGTTTTATAGATAGTGGTAAGATAATAACTGTACGTACCGAGGCAAATGAATTAACTTTATATGGACATAGTTTTCCAGCTAAATTGTTTTGTGGATTTGTTAATTGGCTAGGCCATCTTATGTCTGATATAGGTGGAAGTTATGAGTCTAGAAAAAATCATGGTGGAAGAGGTTCTGGTTTACCTTTACCTTTTTACAATTTACTCTTATTTTGCGATTTTGGTGAAATAGAAACCAAAAAAGGAAAAGAAACCATTGCAGAAATTGCAACAGACGTATTTGTAAAAGGTTACGATGTTCGATTTGGATTAGCAATGACAATTCCAGTATTAATTACTGAAACATTAATAAAATTTACTTGGGTAATCAAACATCGATTTTATCATAAATATACTTGGAAAGAATGTATTCCTAGTAGTGTTCATGGTGATCTAAGATGTATGTTACTTATTGGTAATTCAACTTTATGTGCGTTTGATGCGGCAGATGCCATCGCGCAAGGAAATGTTTTAGGGTTTGCTACTCATATTAACTTAGTTGCATGGTGTAGATTATTGAAGCTAGTGTTTAAAGAAGTATGCATTCGTAATAAGTGGGGAATGGCGTATTTAGAAATTGAGTTTCAAATTATTGATGCTCAGTTAGATGATTACTTAAGTAAACTAAATCAAATTGATGTTGAAAAGGTAGAATATGAAATCACTTTAATAAAATCTATGAATCATGAGTTATTAAGCTTAACAACAGAGAAAGAGATTGCTTATAAATTATATCATTTATCTACACAATTCGATTTAAATCTCCCGTTTCATAATCATAAAGAGTTTATAGACTTTATGAATGAAGATGATGACTTAATACTATAAAAGAGAAGAGGATATATAATATGTTAATAAGTAATTATAAAGATGCTGATGCAATAATCAATATAGCGAAGGATAACTATGATGCTAAAGTAAGTGAATATAAAGAGTTAAATCAAAGATGTACAAAATCCATAGAAGAGTTAGACAAGAAGAAACTTGAAATATGGGCATCTTTTTCCAGATTTGTTAGTGCATATAAAAAGATAAAAAATAAACCACCTAAGATAGTTGGACAAGTTGAAAGAGAAGATATTGATTTATCGATAGAAGATTTAAATGATATACAGAATAATTCTAACATTGCCATCGAGTTAATAGGTGGTGTTGTAGAAGGAGTTGGAGTTGGTATTGCATCTGGTACTGCTATAGGAGCAGCTGGTATGCTTGTTGGTGCAATAGGGACGATGGGATTGACATGGGTTGGTATTGAAGGTGGTTTTGGCGTAGCAACCTCAATGGCAGGTGTTTGGTTATCTCTTTATGGAATATCAGCTTCTCCCCTAGCAGTAATTGCAGTACCTGCTTTAATTATTAGTGGAATTTTTATGAATGCGAAAAGTAAAGGCAAATTAGATGATGCAATGAATATATATGACCAATCAAAACAAGCATGTGAGAAATTAAACGAAGCAATTGAATTTCTTGAACGCGTGTTACATTGTAGTGAAGAGATTCAAGGAGAAATTAAAAAGCTTAATGATTTCTATATGCATAGATTAAAAAACTTAGAAAACTTATTGGAGTCAAAAACTGATTTTAATTCATTTTCTAGTACAGAGCAATATATACTTGCGTCTACAATTATTTTGTTTAAATTATTAAAAGATACATTGGTCTTAAAGTTAATCGATAAAAAAGAAGATGATATTAAAGTAGAAGAGGATAAAAAAATAGAATGTAATTCTATAGAAATTATTGAAAAGGTGAAAAGTACAGAAAAGGAAAGAATTGATCTTATCAAGGATGAAAATAAAATTCACATAAATGATACCCAGAATATTAAATTCTCCTTTTCTGAAAATGAAAATATAGGAAGTGCAACCAAAAAAACGGAATATTGTTTTGATGACAGTAATCGTGATATTGCTGTAGGTAAAGAAGTGATATTCGAAAATAAAATAATCGTTGTTCCAAAACAATTGCATGTTGACGGTAAAGTTGTTTTTAGAAATTGTGAAATAATACTAGATTACGATGGGAGTCATACGATTGTAACTCGTGATGGTACTGCTATTTTTGAGAATTGCAATTTTATTGTGAAAAAAGTTACGAGAGTTTCAGAATTGGGTCTATATGGTGGAACCATGCAATTACACAATTGTACTGTTTGTGACCAAAAATATTATAATACAATGGTGATACTTGGTTCACAAGATGAAAACCAACAAAGCTTTATTAAATGTGCAGATGGAGAAAGTTCAAGTGGTAAGCTGATATTAGAAAATTGTATCATTAATGATTGTGTAAATACGTTTATCCATGTTGTAGAAAATTCCAAAGCAATAATAAAAAATTGTGAAGTAAAGGGACATACTGGTAATTTTCTAGAAGCAGCTTATTGTAATAATTGGGAAAGCTCAGGAGTTGAGATTATTCATTCTAACTTTAGTAATGCTAGAGCTCTAAAGAAAAAAACTACATATAAACAAAACGAAGAATTTAACAGAGAAGATAATGTACTAATATTAGTAAATTCGTCTAAATTGAAATGTATTGATACGAGCTTTTCTAATATAA
Source organism: Anaerocolumna sp. (assembly GCA_029239975.1). GTDB lineage: Bacteria > Bacillota > Clostridia > Lachnospirales > Lachnospiraceae > Anaerocolumna. Next base: position 15,263 of record JARBTX010000086.1, on the reverse strand, counting down.
AGAATTATTTGATTTTATTTGATGGAACGTTAGGTGGGGAGTGTTATATTAAAAATTGTTTTGTTGAAGATTTAAGCTATGTCGATGATATGAATTCATATGATAAACTATTTGACATACGCACAAACGGTATAATTGAAAATTGTACCTTTATTTCTGCAGCTGGTTGTTCTTTTGGAAGTGTCGGTGAATTCGGTAATAATGAAGTTAAGCTGATTCATAATCAATTCATCCAATATAAAGGCGATTTAATTGTTGAATATGGTAGTATGATAGGTGGATTAATGAAAGAATCTGATATAAAAATTAAAATCGTTGGTAAAAGTACTGGTAATGATAGTTACATCTCTGTTATCTCAGATGTAATTTTTGAAAAGTGTAATACCAGTGATAGTTTGATTTATGCAGAATCTTATCTAGATAAAAATGGTATTTGTGTCAGCATCCAAAAATGCCAATTTAATCAATGTCATTGTGGGGGAAAAGTAATTCAAAAAGAAATAAAAACCTATGGTGCTTTTGGAAAAGAAAAGTATTTGGTTGTTGCAACAGAAGAATTAAATCAATATAATTAAGTGGTTTAGGGTGAAATAAATTATTTATATTATCTAAACATTAGAAACGAACAGTAAGTAAAAATAGTTTTAATAAAGTAAGGTGCCTATGATTTGTCAAATCAATAGGCACCTTTCTTTCATTCATAAAAGTTAATTTATGAATATAGTAATAGGAAAATAGTAATATGAAAATAGTAATATGAAAATAGTTAATATGAAAATAGTAATATGAAAATAGTTAATATGAATGTAGTTTATAATGTAGTTAGTATGAAAATAATTAATATGAATGTACTTAGTATAATGTAGTTAGGATGAATTTTGCTAATTAAATATATAGAAGTTTAAACTTACTGTTTTTGTCTATTCCGAACGAAGTGCAACAACAGGGTCTTTTTTCGCAGCTATCTTAGATGGGATTAAACCTGCGATAAATGTTAAGAACATGCTAATAAGCACTAATGTAGCACCACCAGCTACTGGTAAAGCAGCATTTACACCAGAGATACCAGAAACTGCTTTTATAATAATGTTAATTGGTATGTTCAATAACATGGTAATAATAATACCTAAGGAACCAGAAACAAATCCAACAATTAAAGTTTCTGCATTAAATACTCGTGATATATCTCTTTTGGAAGCACCAATGGAACGTAAGATACCAATTTCTTTGGTTCTTTCAAGTACAGATATATACGTAATAATACCAATCATAATAGATGAAACCACCAATGAGATTGCAACAAAGGCAATTAAAACATAAGATATAACATTAATAATAGAACTTATGGATGACATCATTAAACCAACCATATCCGTATAACTTATGGTATATTCGTCTTTCCCTTCATCTGTCATTTTTTGATTATAATCTTCGATATTATCAGCGATAACATCTTTTGCTTCAAAACTGTTAGCATATATATTAATAGTTTGAGGTTTATTTAAATCTACGATACCGAGAAGTTCAAGGTTGCCTTCATAGGTAGCATCTGTAGTTTTTGGTGCCATTTGTTCGGAAAACAGAGCAATAATTTGTTCTTCCGTCATAGAAGCTATATACGCTTTTGTTTGTTCTTTTGATGTTTCATCTAAAGTTTCTATATAAGCATTCACATCATCCATTGTAATAGTAGGTGTTTCACTATCTGTAACAAATGGGATACCTGTAAATACATCAATATCAGGATTTTCTAACTGTTTCTTAGCGATTTCGCTGGAATTAATTTCATTTACAACATATTCTGTTAGTTCACTAGTATAACCAATAGCACCATTCATTGCAGTTGAAACCGCATCTTCTTTAGGTCTAATAATACCTACAATTTTAAGATTAAGTCCATTGTCTACAACTGACTTCATAAAGATGTTATCATCTTTTTTATCAACCCATGTCTTAGATGGTTCATCATATTGATATGAATCCGTTGGAAGTACAAGCTTATAGGTCATATTAATCAGTTCATCGTAAGTGTAACTAGTTTCTTCACTTTCGTATAGTTCACCTTTTCCTGCTGCTTGCATTACTTTTTCTAATTCTTCTGGGTCTTTTAGCCCTAAAGCATATAGAACCATATCATTGATTTCATTTTTTTCATCCACTACTAATATAATTTCATCTTTGGATGTTGGCCATTTTCCGGCTAATATATCGTATTGTGAATTTAATAAATCCTGATTACCTAACATTTCTTCCCAAACTTTAAGACCAGTGGAATAAAGGGAAGCCATAGGTGAATTGTTAGTCGTAGTAGTGTTACCATAAATATTAGAGAAGATTGTGCTAGGATTTACTTGTGTAACACCATCATTTGTTTCTGTTTTATAAATATTTAAATCAAGATTATATCCATATTGGATTGCACTAACAGCATCAGATAAGCCATTGTCATCTTTTTCAAGGTAAGTTTTAAATGCTTCTAAATTATTGGTTTGAACCTCAGCCATCATGGTGTTCATCATATTTGCCATAATAGAGTTGGTATAAACTTTATCTAAGTCATGATTGACATCATCTGAAGTTACATCAGACATGGATTGCATCAAACTTGTTAAATCTACCGTTTCAGATTCAATGGTGATAGGATAAGATGATAGGGTATCTTCTTGTACTTTATCAATGTAAGTTTGAATACCACTTGATAAGGATAAGATTAGTGCGATACCAATTATACCAATACTACCAGCAAATGCTGTCATAAATGTACGAGTCTTTTTCGTCATTAAATTGTTTAATGATAATGATAGAGCTGTAAAGAAGGACATGGATGTTTTCTTATCAGCATGTAATTTATTCGAAGTACGATTCTTGCTATCAGGAGACGTAGTATGATATTCAGCAACTTCATATGGATTACTATCACTTATAATGTTACCATCAAATAATTTTACAATTCTAGTGGAATATTGTTCTGCTAAATCAGGATTATGGGTAACCATAATAATCAGCTTTTCTTTGGCGATTTCTTTTAATATCTCCATAATCTGAATACTAGTTTCTGAATCAAGCGCACCGGTTGGTTCATCTGCAAGTAAGATATCTGGATTATTTACTAATGCTCTAGCGATAGAAACACGTTGCATTTGTCCACCAGACATTTGAGTTGGTTTCTTCTTAATTTGATCTGCTAGACCAACTTTCGTGAGTGCATCAATTGCCCTTTGTTTACGTTCTACTTTTGATACACCGGATAAAGTAAGTGCTAATTCTACATTGGATAATACCGTTTGATGTGGTATTAAATTATAATTTTGAAATACAAATCCGACAGAATGATTTCGGTAGGTATCCCAATCACCATCTTTAAATTCTTTTGTAGATTTACTGTTGATTGTTAGATCACCACTGGTATAACGGTCCAAACCACCAATGATATTAAGTAAAGTTGTTTTACCACAACCGGATGGTCCAAGTATGGACACAAATTCATTCTTTCGAAATTCAATATTAATATTTTTTAAAGCATTTACTGTTGTATCACCTGCTTTATAATTCTTAATGATATTCGATAATTTAAGCATTTTGTTCGCCCTCTCTTTCATTTGCAGATTATATAAGAGAAATATCAACTGAATATTAACAAAAGAATGATTTTATATTTATTTTAGATTTTATTTGGTATTTTTATATTTATTAAGAAGAATCTTAGATAGACTAACTTGTCAATCTGAAGTAAAAAGGGTAATATTATATGGTAAAAATAAAGTAAGATTAATAGAGAAAAGAAAATAATAAAGTTTATCATGGATTTGTTTCTACATGGATGATACAAATCCACAAAGATAAAAAAGAAAGATTAAAACAACATAGACTAAAATGGCAGGTTAATAAAACAAAAATTAAATAAGCACTCAGTACTATTAAAATACAAATTAGTAGATACAAAGATAATGATCAAATAATGTTATTCTAAGAAATCTAAATGGAAATAAAAGAATTATGAAAAAGGTTAAAATAAATATATAGTCAACTGACAAGGAGAAAAGGAATGTTTCGAATCTTAGTAGTAGAAGATGATGCGAATACTAGAAAATTAATGAAAGCAGTTCTAGAAGAAAACGGGTATGAACCAATCTTAGCAAAAGATGGGGTAGAAGGGTTAGAATTGTTAGATGTAAAACATATAGACTTAATTATTCTTGATATAATGATGCCGAATATGGATGGATATGAATTCACTGAAACATTACGAACTGCAGGTTGGAATTATCCTATTTTAATGGTGACTGCAAAAGAAACAGCTGCTGATAAAAAGAAAGGATTTATTGTTGGGACTGATGATTATATGGTAAAACCTGTAGATGAAGAGGAAATGCTACTTCGTATTCAAGCGTTACTTCGCAGGTCACAGATTGTAAATGAACACAAACAGGTAGTTGGTAATGCTGTTTTAAATTATGACTCCTTAACCGTTACAGTTAATGGGGTGGAACACGAATTACCGAATAAGGAGTTTATGTTACTTTATAAATTACTATCATATCCAGGTAAGATTTTTACCAGACGACAACTCATGGACGAAATATGGTCTATGGATAGTGATACCGATGAAAGAACGGTTGATGTACATATTAACAGACTGCGTGACCGTTTTAGAGAATGCAAGGATTTTGAAATAGTAACAGTTCGTGGGTTAGGGTATAAGGCGGTGAAGTCCATATGAAAAAATTAAAGTCCCTTAACATTGCTCTTGCTATATTTGTATTTTTAAATATGATTATCTCTAATTTGTTAGTTGCAATTTTAGGTGCATTTATTATTCATCTAAAAATGTTACCTGATTGGATACTAACCCCTGTTATTTTGCCGTTTATTGCCTTACTTGCAAGTCTTATACTTGGGACAAGCCTGTCACCGATTATAGGTAAAAAATTCATTAGACCTATTAAAGAATTAATCGAAGCAACAAGAGTAATTGCAAAAGGTGATTTTTCCGTTCGTGTACAAGAAAGAAAACAAAGAAATGCCTTAGATGAACTCAAGAAGAGCTTTAATCTCATGGCGGAAGAATTAGGTAGTATCGAATTACTGCGTCGTGATTTTATTAATAACTTTTCCCATGAGTTTAAGACTCCAATCGTATCCATACGCGGATTTGCGAAAAGATTACAAAAGAATAATATTACAGAAGAGCAACGTCTAGAATATACCAATATTATAATTCATGAAGCAGATCGTCTATCAAAAATGTCAGCAAATATTTTGCTGTTATCAAAATTAAGAAATCAGCAAATATTAAACGATAAGAATGAATTTTTCTTAGACGAACAAATAAGAGATTGTATTTTATTACTTGAAAAACAATGGAGTAAAAAGAATATTAATCTAGATATTCAATTAGACGAGATTAAATATTATACCAACGAAGAAATGTTATCCCATGTTTGGATTAATTTGTTATCGAATGCTATAAAATTTAGCTCAGAAAATAGTTGTATTACAATAACATGTTGTAAGGATTCTGAGTCGGTACATGTGTCTATATCAGACCAAGGAATTGGGATTAGTAAGAACGTCATAAATCGAATATTCGATCAATTTTATCAAGTTGATACATCACACTCAGTAGAAGGAAATGGACTAGGACTACCTTTAGTTAAGAGTATCGTAGAATTGTGTCATGGAACTATCTCTGTAAAAAGTGAAGTTGGTGCTGGTAGTACTTTTACAGTGAGTTTACCGGTTCGCTAGATAATGTTGTATCTTAAATGCTTATATGGATTAGGGTGTCAATAAGAGACTTTAGACACTCTAATCCTATATATTGATAGTTAAATGATAGTTAAATTTGTCAGAAGATTTAAGAGTTGTGAATATAACTAGAATTATAACTTATCATTTCGTTGATAATTCATTTTTAAAGTTTAAGTTATCGATAGGAATCTCCATGATTTTGATTTACAAAATTCATAATATCATCTCTTGACCGGAATTCATCTTTGTGCTTGATTACATAATCTCTAGTATCAGAATCTAATGAATTCATAAATTCTTCTTCATCCGAAAATGAATTAAATATACCTGGTATAAAAATCATACTACCCATACCCATTGGTTGTGATGAATTATAAGCAGCATATAGTGAGATTGGATCCATTGATAATCACCTCCATTTTTGTTAGTATTTCTGATAAAAATGAAAGTATGCTTTAGAATGGAAAATAATTATACTTAGTAATCAGTGCTGAATGAATATAAATGGATATCTATAAATGAATATCTATAAAAAACATATATAAAAGGCAATTGAAAGTTAAACTTCAATTGCCTTTTGTGATTAAAATATCCTATGGTTTAATTAATATCCTATGGGTTAATTAATACAACTTGATATAATATAGTTACTAAAAGTCTATTTTGGTTCAATTCCCCATACAAGTTCATTATTAATGTATCCTGTAACCTTATCAGAGTTTACGTATTGATTACTTGATGCATTAAACGAATAATCATCGGTTTGGGTGTAATTAGACCAGTTTGATTTTGAAAATCTTCCTTGAACTTCTGCACTTTGTCCAGCTTTTAGTGTACCAGCTGAAGCAGTAAAAGAGATCTCTAGGTAATAGTCGGCACTTGCTGTTGGAGCTGTTAGTTTAACAAATTGACTCTTAACATTTTCACTACCTATACTTGCCCAGTCACACCAGAAACTCTGTGACACATCCCCATTAATCGTATAGTAATAACGAAGTTTTACGTTACTAAGATTAATATCAGTAGTACCTGTATTTACTAATTTAAACTTAGGGGATATTCCGTTGGTTGTTGCACCAGTATTACCATTAAAGGATTGAATAACTAAATTACCAGTTACTACAGGTGTTGTTGTATCAACTACATTTACAGTTACTACTGCATTATTACCACCACTAAATTGAAATGTTAATTTACATTCACCAAGTGGTAGTGTTCCTAGATAGGATTTTAATATTGTAACTGTATTACTTGTAACGGTATAATCCTTGTTTAATTGAAGCGTATAGGCGTTATTGGTAATACTTGTAAGCTGATAACCATTTAAGGTAACTGATAGACTAATATTTTGTTGTTTATCTGTCGCTTTATCAAAGCTTGCACTAATTGGTGTAACTGTGGCACTTGGTGTCGAGTCTACAATCTTGACTTTTAATACGGCATCATTTCCTTTATTAAAGTCAAATACTATATTGTGCTCACCAACTGGTAATTTAGCTAAATAAGAACTCTTTAGGACAAGCGTATTTCCGCTTACTGTATAATCTACATTTGAGGTTAAAAGAGTAGTACCAACTTTTAAGGAAGTTAATGTATTACCTTTAAAATCAATTGTAATTGTTTTATCGCTTTGTTTTGGAGCGTATTTATCAAATTCTACTGAAGTTGGAGTAATGGTAGAACTTGGTACTGGATTATTAACCTTTAGGTTTGGTAACTCATCAAGGGTAATGACATAATCACTTTGATAAAGTGTCTTTAGTGTTTCTGGATAATTAAAAGATGAACTCATAAGATGTTCTCCATACCATGGGCAGAAATAGAGCCAACCTGACTTTTCTTCTGTTAGGTTTTGAACACTAGGTACGGTATCATTTTCTGTCATTGCAACCATTTTATTACCACCTGTTAAATCAACAAGCTGATAAAAAATAGTTGTTATCGCATCTTCATTTGGTACACCGGATAATCCATCATATCGATTGTAAATAGTATTGTATTTATCATATCCTACAATATCCACCAGGTTATCACCAGGATACCAAGCAGGAGATGTACTATAAACGTAACTATTGTATGTCCAAATTAAATTGTGTAATCCATAAGTTCCAGTAAGTTCAGTATATAGCATTTGCCAAAGTTGCTTGTAAACTCCTGCACCAGCTTTTGCCCACCAGAACCAAGCACCTTCTCCATTTAATCCGCCATTTCCTTCCGCTTCGTGATAAGGGCGGAAGATTACTGGTACATTATTATTTTGTAAGATTAGTAGTTGTTCTGCTAAATCTTCGATGGTCATCATGACATATTGATATTCTTTTGTACCTGGTACAACGGCATTGGCTGTATTAAAGTTTGTTTCTGTAGGTTTGTAGGTAGCATCTTTCCAATCTACAAAATCACCTAGTTTATAGGTAGTAAAATTCTTAGGTACATTAATATGCCAACATGCTGTTGCGATACCATTTCTATTGTTTACCCAATCAATCATTCGAGAAGTTGTTCCGTCTTCCCAACCGTATAGTGGATTGTAATTCATGAAATCAAAACCTCTGATTGCTGGATATTCTCCAGTTAAGTTATTGATCCAGTCAAATTCTAGTTCTGAATTCCCATTATTTCCACTACCGTAGATTTCTTGTTGTCCAGAAATAATATGATTACCATAAACTTCAGTCAAATAATTCATCAGAAGTTGTGTTTCTGGAGTTGCTTGACTGTCGGAGAGAATAGGCGCTACATCTAAACTATCTAACTGCGCATAATCCACAGTAAATGTGTCAAAATAAGCATACCCCCAACCAGCTTTAATTTGAATTGTATTGATACCTTGTTTTAATTTATGTATTCCAAAGTTAAAGTTTGACCACTCCTTTGTGTAAGGGAGCATATAAGAGCCTTTGTTTGTGCCATTTATCTGTAGGTATTGAAGTCTGCCATCAGCACTAAGTTCTTGCATATACCGAGTTGAGATGGAATACATTCCTGTTGCGGGAACATTAACTTCAAAGGTTAAAGTTCCTGAACTTTGCATCCAGACAAATCCATTCCCGGAGTATCCAGGCTTAGCTTGTCCATAAATACTGGTCGTTACTTGAAGGTCGGTTGTTAACGTTGTGTTTTCGCTTTCGATTACAAATAGTGCAGTATCTGCACTAACTGGCACTGCCGTCAAATTAAACAACAGTGTACATGCGATAAGTATCGCACATGCTTTTTTTACTAATCCTCTCATTTTTTTACCCCTTTCTTAATGTGAAAATTGTTGTAAAGCAACTTGTTTTTTGCAGTCATATAAGACATCCTGCACAATTAACATATCATATTTACCATAATATGTAAATTAAATTTCGCTAATTTTTGAATAATAGTACCAATTTACTAGTAATTGTGAGTTAATGAGCGATAATAATTGGTAAAGTCAGATTATTTTTGCACGAAAATGTAAAGGGGAGTAAAAAAGGTGAGATTAAACTACAGAGAAGTTCCAGGTGAAGGATAAACTTAGTGATTATACATGATATTATTTTATTAATAGGTAAAACATGTATTATATTCTATTTTACAATGTATTAATGTAAGAAAAAGGAAAAACATAATTGAAAAACTGAAATTAATGGTACATAATGGTATACGAGGGTTAATGAAGTTTACGTAATTATAAAATATAGGGGAGATTGATGGTTATGATGTTATCTAAGATTCGATTTATATTTATTATTCTGATTATTATGATTTTTATAGCGGCTTGCCAGACACAAAAGAGTAGCGATACTTTGGAGAAAGAGATAGAGTTAACAAGTGAAAGTGAATTTATTATTGAAAATAATGAGGATACAGTCGAAACAATTCCAGCTTTTGATGTTAATTCTGTTTTATATGAGAATGCCATTCAAAATGACGAACCGGTTATCGATATTTTTTATAATGAGAATATTTATGCCTTTTATGGAGATAAAATAAAGATTTTTGATTTTACTACCAAAGCGGAGATGCAAACCATACATCTTGAAGGGTTAGAAGATGTTAACGTACCTGTAGTAGTGAGCGAATTAAATCCTATTAGTGATGAACCAGATGTAACTGAGAATAAAAGTAAGACATACGTGACTACTTTCACTATTTACAAAAATGAATACTATGTGATATCAAACACAACAGAGAATACTAAGAATATAACTAAAATTTTACGTTTTGATAGTAATGGGAGGTTTATAAATGAATATCCTATTCAAATTGATAATTTAGCAGAGAAGATTGAAATCCAAAATGATATGGCTGTGATTCTCTCGATTAATGTAGATTCTATTCAGGAGCCTTTACCCTATTATGATTTAACGGTCTTTAACTTATTAGAGCAGAAACAATCAAAAGTTGACCTAAATAAAGTACAGGCAGTGACCATGAATTACAATAACAAGGCTACTATTGCTACAATAGAAGAAGATAATCAAAATAGTAACCTTCAGATTATAGATTTGAAAACTTTACAAATTGAAAAAGAAGCAAATGTTGATATGAAATACATAATGGATTTAAGCTTTTATGATAATAAATTGTATATTTTAACATTGTCTGATGTATTTAACATAGATATCGATTTAGCTACATCAACTACTTCATTATTAAATAATTATGTAAAGGGTACACATAATCGCAGACTTAAAATTTATAAAGATGCCTTTGTTATTATGCATAGCAGTAATAATATACTACTTTATGATTTTAATGTATTGGAACGAAAGGAAGTAGATAGTAAGCCATATACACTCACTTTCTTAACGCCGTATGATACGAATAGTTCAAATTATATATTCAGAGACTATATAAACGATTTAAAAAAGAAATACCCGAACATTAATCTTGTAACATTAGACTTAATAAATACAAATGAAATTCATTTGGACGAGTATAATGAAAAAGTTGCTAAAAAACTAATGGCTAATGATACAGATTTTGATTTGTATTTCGCGTATGACAACGACAATTTGATTAAAAGTGATTATTATGTAGATTTAAGCCAATATAAACAAATTGACCAAAATCTTGATAATATGCTACCAGGTATTAAAAACTTAATGAGCTATAATAATAAACTGTTTGGTGTTCCAATAAATATTACGTTTCGTGGATTAAGTTATCATGCCGAAGAATTAAACAGTTTGGAGTTACAATTTCCAAGTGGTACATGGACTATTTCTGATTTCAATGACTTCGCAGTAAAGAATAAAGATATTATAGAAAGAGAGCAGAAACCCTTACTTAATGTTCCACATGTACTAACGATTGATTCAATGTTTAATAACAGCTTTTATGTTAGTTACCTGCAGGGAGCAGAGTTAAGCAGTGAAGATCTGGCTTTTCAATTTGAGAGATTAAAGAACATGGTGGAAGAGAATTTAATTCGTATTGATCCTAATTTCAAAGGTGATGCGATTATTTTTGAACGAAATTTTAATTCATTATCTGAAGCAGAGCCCCATTTAGCACCGGTTGTTGCAAATGAAAATTGTAAGTATCTAGCTTCTATAGATTATGTGGCACTAAATCCATCATCACCAAATAAGGAACTTGCTGCAGAACTTCTTGCTACTTTTACTGATTCTGAAATAAGAAAAAAATCAATCTTTCAAGAAATTGGTATGCAAATACAATATAACAGTAGCCAATTAGATAGTATTGAGATTCCAAACATTTTTAATATTTACAATGAATTAGATAGGTTTGATAGTTTTACATTGTATAAAGAACTGTTGAAACAAAGCTATCGGAATATTAACTATGAAGGTGCAGCTGAATTTGGATATCTCTTCGAGGAATATATGAATGGTAAAAGAACTGCAAAGTCGGCGGCTGATGAAATTATTCAAAGACTTAATATGATGAAATACGAATAAGGTGGGGAAAGTTATGAAAGCAATTCATAAAAAAGCATCATTCATCTTCATGCCTTTTGCATTAGGCTTTTTACTGTTCTATGTTTTTCCGTTTTTTGCTTCATTTTATTATGCTGTTATAAATTCCACTATTGGTACAAAATTTGTGGGATTAGAGAACTTTTTTAAAGTTCTATCCAATAAATACTTTATTCTAGCAATAAAGAATACATTTATCTTTACACTAACAGCAGTACCGCTGTTAGTGTTATTGGCATATGTGTTTTCTTCCTTTTTGCTTTCTTGTTTAAAAACAAAAACCTGGTTTATAAGGCTTGCGTTCTTTATACCAATCGTATTTCCTTCGGCATCCTTGGTACTTTTTTGGAAAGTGTTCTTTTCGAATTTTACCATGCTACCAGTTTATATCTTATTTATATGGAAGAACTTAGGCTTTCATATGATTCTTTATTTGGTAAATATGACAAGAATTCCAGTAGAATATGAAGAAGCAGCTAAACTAGAAGGTGCTGGTAATTTAGCCTATCATTACTTTGTTATTTTTCCAATCAGTTTACCGATGACATTTTTCGTAGTAGTTATGAGTATTGTTCAATCCTTCCGAATATTCAAAGATGTATTTGTAGTGCATGGCGTATATCCAAGTGAACAGCTTTATTTTATACAAAATTATATTAATAATAAATTTATGAAATTAAGTTATCCTGAGTTATCGGCTGGAACAATAATATTTGTTTTGCCACTAATTATCTTATTCACCATTATATTTTATACTGGTAACTTAATGTATAGGAGGGTTTATCATTAAAAAATCTGTTATTGCAACAAAAATGTTACTATATGTAATTGCAGGTGTATTTTTGTTTCCGATTATTTTCGTAATCATAAATTCTCTTATGACTATTGGTGAAGTAACATATCGATACGGGACTTTCTATAACCCCAGTATTATTCCATATCCGATTTCATTACAGCAATATTATGAAATTTTATTTACTGGTAGTGGATTTCTGAAAAAATTTTGGAACTCATTTTTAATAGCATCAATCATTACCATTTTACATATCCCTGTTTCACTGATAACTGGATATACTCTTGCTAAAGTAAAATTCAAGGGACGAGTATTGTTTATTATTCTTTATGTAGTAGTTATGTTAATGCCATACTCCGTCACCATACTTCCAAATTATTTACAAGCCAAGTTTTTAGGTATATATGATACCTATGCGGCTATTGTATTACCTGCTGTTTTTGCACCACAAGGAGCTATTATTATAGGAATTTTCGCATTATTTATTGATGACGCCATATTAGAGGCAGTATCATTGGAAACGAAATCATTTTTAAATGTATTGGTGCATATTATTATTCCGTTACTAAAGCCTGCAATAGCAATATTAGTTGTACTCACATTTGCTGAAAGTTGGAATATGGTGGAACAACCATACTTATTATTGGAACAAGAAGCTTTGCAACCGTTATCAGTATTGTTTCGTAGGATTTTAGACAGTAATTTGAATGTTGGTTTTGCAGCTACTGTTATATATATGATACCTGTGATACTTGGATATCTGTATTGTGAAGACATGTTAGAAAAAATGATGGGGATAAAACAATGATAGGGATATAACAAGGATAGGGATTATAATGACTTATATATAACAACGATTGGGTGAAAAAAATGACTGATATTTAACAACAATTGGGTCAACTAAAAAATGAGAGGAATCTAAATTATGAAGATAAAAAGGAGAGTATTAACGTTAATAACGATTTCATTCTTTACTTTGCTTTTTGTATCGACTTTTTTATCAAAAACAATTTATTATTATATGCATGAAAAAGTTACAGCGATGGCTATTTCCAATGGATTTATCAATAATGAATTTAAGAATATTAATGCAAACCTGGTAGTTGATGGTGGTGATAATATTATTTTTCCAGTTAAACTAAGTGAACCACTTGTAGTTAAGAAAGTTCTGGTTAATAAAGGGGAATATATAAACGAAAAGGAAGCGATTTTATTATTCGATATTGATTCAGTAAACATTGCACGTGATTACTTAATGGCTAATATTGAAAACTGCGAAATAAATGTACCTGTTAATACGATTGAATTAGCAACATTAAAAGAGCAACTTAGAATTTTTGATAGTCTCATTGATAAAAATGGAAATCTGTTTTCAAAGCAAAGTGGATTTATATCAGACATATTCCTTAAAGAAGGCGATAATTTTTTAGGCGCAGGACAGATGTATACTATATCAAATAAAGAAACAAATTATATGATTGGTTTAACTTTCAGTAATGAGCAGGGAAGTTACATTGATCCAAATTGCGAAATGACGCTACAAAATGGCGAAACCCTAATTAAGGGTATCATCAACAAAAAAGTTTCAATTAAGAAGGAATGTTCCTTAATAGTACAACCTAATGTTACATTAATAGAAGAAGATGTTGTGGATATATTTTTAGATAATGCAGCACTGCCTATGGATATTAAAACTTCAAGTGGTCGATATGAAACGATCGTACCTGTTGAAGCAATTATTGATGATCAATATATTTATTGTATTGAAACAGTTGATAATTTTTTAGGAAGTCGTAGTATCGCTAGAAAAATGAAAATTCAAATATTAGCTATGAACGGGGAAATGGTTGCTATTGATATAAATAATCAAAGTTTAATAAGAGATAGTAAGGTTATAACGAACCAACCAAAGTTGAGAGACAGTGAAGAAATAGTAGTTTTACCGAATTAAAACTGTGATTATTCTTCAGAAGTAAAAAAGACATAGTTTGATATCAACTGAAGTAGAAGAGATGTATAGCTAAAAATTAATGTATGCTGTATGAAGGTTGCATTAATAGTTCATACTTTAAACAATCGTTAGGAATAATTTACTATCTTTAAATTTATGGTTTACATTCGAGTTATTAAATTTAAACTCATGATATAGTCTGAGACTATTTCTTTAACATTGTAAAGTTGAGAATGATTATCAAAATTTAAATATTAAAAATTAAACTGAATATGTGTAATACGTATAATTGTTATAGTTCAAGTAGATTATCTTAAAGATCAGATTGAAGTCGAAATAATTCTAATAGAATTATAGTAACATATGAATCAATAAAATTATATAAATCATAATGTATGAATCAAAGAATATATGAATATTTGATATCAAAGTCTAGCCTGATAACAATATAATAATATGTTCGATGTAATTATTGATTTCATTGATAATATATAAAGTGAACAATCAGAATATAATCAACATAATGATTTACGAGTAAAGACAAACGTTATCAATATATAAAGTAAACTAATACATAATATTTATTTTTTGTATAGCATAATTTATTTAGTAATTAAATATAGAAAAGAAAAATAAAAGAAAATTATCAATAGTTCATTAATTTAAATGTTAACGTTAAAGTAAAGATTACAGTAATGAATCAAAGTCAATAAAATAAGCACATGATTAGTTAAGGTTAAAATATGTGAAATTAGGGGTTAGAAATCTGTTCCACGGAAAAATATATCCAACTATTCGTTAAACTTGTGTTTTGCGCATAGTTGGATGGAGTACTTCTTACGCAAATTACAAA
>JARBTX010000085.1 GCA_029239975.1 Anaerocolumna sp. | reverse complement strand
TCACTTGCCATCATTGAATATTTTCCTTTTTTCTTATCAGCTATATCACCTGCTAATCCATGTACATAAACACCTAACATGGCAGCTTCTCTTGCATCTAAACCTTGTGCTATTAATGCCGCAATGATACCTGTTAATACATCACCCGATCCACCAGTTGCCATACCGTTATTACCTGATACATTAATATATCTTGAATTTTCATGAGCTACAATGGTTCTCGCATCTTTCATAACAAAGATTAAATTATTATCAGAAGTACATAAATTAGAAATAGGCAATAGATTAGTCATCACTTCATTTACTGGATTATTTATTAATTTTGATAATTCTTTTAGGTGGGGTGTGAGTATAGTCTGCTCTGGTAAAATTTTTGTTAACTTTTTTATTCTATCATTCGAATTCATATTTGGTACTAATTTATTTAATTTATTACTTAATATATTTATAGCATCGGCATCAATAATAATTGGTACGGTTGCCTTATTAATAACTAAATCTAATATTTGTTCTGAAATAGAATTATTTCCTATACCAGGACCTATAACAATTACAGATGCCCACTCGATATCAGCAACTATTTTGTTTATATTATTTATTTCGTTAGAATTAGATTGGTAGGTTGTTAATATAACTTCGGGTAAACTAGACTGGATTATTGTTCGGTTTTCTTCTGTAGTTACTACTTTAACTAAACCTGCACCAGTACGGTAAGCCGATTTTGCTGAAAAATAGCAAGCTCCACTCATATTAAATGAACCAGCAATAATTAAGACTTTACCAAATGTGCCTTTATTTGAATAATTTTCACGTTTTGGTAATCTTAATAAATCATAAGAATCATAAAAAAAACAATTTGATAGATAGTTATCAATCGCTTTTTGCGGAAATCCTATATCAACAACTATTACATTACCCGCATATTCACAACCAGGGTACAGAATTAGACCTAATTTTGTTAGGCCAAATGTAATTGTATAATTCGCCTTTACGGCTACGTTTTGTGGTCTTGCTGTGTCTGTTGATAAACCAGATGGAACATCAACTGAGAAAACTAGCTTCTCTTCATTGTTAATCTCATTTATTATATCTTCGTAAATACCCGTTATAGGTCTATTTAAACCTATACCAAAGATAGCATCAATTAATATAGTATATTCACTTAAATTTATATTGTTATATATAGATATGCTTAAATTTGCAGCAATATTAATTTGTTGTTTGGTTAATTCTAAAGCACGTGTTTCATCTCCAACTAAAAGAATATCTACTTGATAACCTTCTGAATATAAAATTCTCGCAGTTGCTATACCATCAGCTCCATTATTGCCTAAACCACATACAGCAAGAATCTTAGTCTTTTTATCGGCATGTTTCTTGATTTCTTCTGCTACTTTAAGAGCCGCTCTTTCCATCAAAACAATTGCAGGTATTCCTATCTGCTCACAAGTAAAGGTATCAATACCTTTCATTTGTTGTGAGTTAACAACTAAGTTCATGTAATTTCCAGCTTTCTTAATCTAGCAAATCACCTTCACCTACAACAAAGGCGGATGCATATTTTTTTGTATTTGATATGGTAACAAAAATTTTGTTTATGCCAAGTAAATTCGATAATTCTAAGGCTTTTCCATATAAATTAACATACGGCTTTCCAAGCGAATCTCTTAATACTTCAATTTCAATAGGTTTTATGTTACGAAAACCTGTACCAAGCATCTTTGATATAGCCTCTTTTACAGCAAAGTTGTCAGCAAGTTTTTGATAATGAATGATCGCTAGTTCTAATTCTTTTTTTGTGTAGTACTTTTCTCGGAACGCTTTTTTTTCACATGCCTTAACTACCCGATCAATCTCAACTAAGTCATTGCCTATTCCTATAATCATCCTTTATCTCCTAGCTTGCATTCTAACTATTAGCTTTTATGTTATCATCTAATTCTTGTAATAGCTCAGGACCTAATAAATCATGCATATAAGAATATATTTCAGTATTCTTTAATTCCATATCTTGCTTCTCTAATATTTTTTCTTTTAGTTCTTCTCTTATATTAGATACCCATTTTGCAATTTCTATTATATGTTGATTATTACGATTTAATCTTTGATAACAAAGTTTTGCACTTTCGATGATTAATTGCTCATTGACTTCTTTAATAATGTAGGGAATTTCAACTAAATCATCTTCTGCTTTTTTCATCTTTTCACTTAATTCTTTTATAAGCTTTTGATTTCTATCTAGTTTTTTAGCTTTTTGTTTTCCTGCTTTTGAATCATTTACATCCATATGAGTTATGATTTCACTCATCAATTGTTTTTTTAATACTTTCATATCCTTTAAATCATTGATAATCTTACCCTGTTTTCTCATTAACTCATTGATTTTATTTTCGAGTTGTTTAATATATGCAGGTTTATCATAATCAGGAAAGAGTTGATGCCACCTTTCATCCAAGGTCAATATTGGAATCTTCTTACCTTGAAACATTTTTTGAAAATTAATATCTTTTGTATTTTTCTTCATCAAGAGTACACATCCTTACAGGTCAAATAATTCCTGATTTTGTTGCTATCACTTAAAGTTACTTTTTATTATTTTCATTTGACTCTTCTAATGCTTTTAAATTATAGGATAAACGCATTAAGCTCTCAGCAAGATGTACATTTTCTACCATTACGTCATTTGGTAGATTAAGATCGATTGGTGCAAAATTCCAGATTGCTTTTATACCCATTCTCACTAGCTCTTTTGCTACATTTGGTGCTTTAAGTTTTGGTATTGTTAACGCTGCAATATGAACTGTATTATTCTTTATAAAGTTCTCAAGTTCATCAAGCATTCTAATTTCTATTCCACGAATGGAGATACCTTCTAGTCTAGGATTAACATCAAATATTCCTGTGATAGTAAAACCTCGACGTTCAAAATCTGTGTAATTAGCCAGTGCTTGACCTAAATTACCCGCACCAATTATGATAACGTTGTATTGTTTATCTAAACCTAAAATCTTTCCAATTTCGGTATATAAATATTCCACATTATAACCATAACCTTGTTGACCAAATCCACCAAAGTTATTTAAGTCTTGTCTGATCTGTGATGCAGTTACCTTCATTCTTTCACTTAATTCTTTTGACGAAATTCTAACTACGTCATTCTCCAGTAATTCACCTAAATACCGATAGTATCTTGGTAATCTTTGTATAACTGCTAATGATATACCCTTCTCTTGCACTATTCATTCCTCCTTCACTTACGTGAATAATTTTGTAAACCCCATTTTATCTTATTATATTTTATTGTTATAAAAATATCAATACCTTTCGTAAATCAAAAGAATTTGCATACACTTGACATTTGCTGTGTGTTACAATATGATTTTATAAGAGTATTTCATTATAATACAATCATTTAACAGCTATACAATAATTAATTGGAGAAAATACAATGATCCTAGCGTGTAAAAATATATGTAAAAGTTTTGGTACAACAACTATTTTAAATGGTATCTCATTTCATATAAATGACCATGAAAAAGCTGCTATTATAGGAATTAACGGTGCAGGAAAATCAACTTTATTTAAAATAATTATGGGTGAACTAACTCCTGATGAAGGTGAAATAATATTTGCAAAAGGGTGTAGCGTAGGTTATTTATCTCAACATCAAGATTTATCTTCAGATAATACAATATACGATGAAATACTTACTGTAAAAAATGATGTAATTGAATTGGATAATTCTATTCGTAATTTAGAATTAGAAATGAAAAATGCATCCGGTAGTGAATTAGATCGTATGCTAAGTAGCTATACCAGATTAACACATGAATTTGAATTAAAAAATGGATATGCATATAAAAGTGAAGTAATCGGTGTATTAAAAGGTCTTGGATTTACAGAAGAAGATTTTACAAAACCTGTTACCAAATTATCTGGTGGTCAAAAAACCAGAGTTGCACTTGGTAAACTTTTATTAAGTACTCCTGATCTGATATTACTTGATGAACCTACGAACCATTTGGATATGGAATCCATCGCTTGGTTAGAAACTTATTTATTAAACTACAAAGGTGCTGTAGTAGTAATAGCCCATGATCGTTATTTCCTTAATAAAGTAGTATCAAAAGTAATTGAAATCGAGAATACAAAAGCAATCTCCTATGAAGGAAATTACTCCGAATTTGCAGAAAAGAAAGCATTACAAAGAGATGCTATGTTAAAACATTATTTGAATCAACAAAAAGAAATCAAACATCAAGAAGAAGTTATTGCAAAATTACGTTCATTTAATAGAGAAAAATCGATAAAACGTGCTGAAAGCCGTGAAAAGATGCTTGATAAAATCGAACGAATTGAAAAACCAATTACAGAAACAGCTCATATGTCAATACGACTTGAGCCAAGATATGTTAGTGGTAACGATGTATTAACTGTACGTGATTTAAGTAAATCCTTTGGTCCACTAACGCTTTTTCAAAATATTGATTTCGATATTAAAAGAGGGGAAAGGGTTGCTATTATTGGTAATAATGGTACTGGTAAAACAACAATCTTAAAAATAATTAACCAAATAATCGAAGCAGATTCTGGTGAAATTAAACTGGGTGCAAAAGTTAATATCGGTTATTACGATCAAGAACACCAGGTATTAGACCCTGAAAAGACACTCTTTGATGAATTACAAGACACTTATCCAAATATGGATAATACAGAGATTCGTAATGTATTAGCAGCCTTTTTATTTACGAATGATGATGTATTTAAACGTATTAAAGATATCAGTGGTGGTGAACGTGGGCGTGTATCTTTAGCTAAATTAATGTTATCTGAAGCGAATTTTTTAATCCTAGATGAACCTACCAACCATTTGGATATTATGTCAAAAGAAATTCTAGAAAATACGTTAAACAACTATACTGGTACCGTAATTTACGTTTCTCATGACCGTTATTTTATTAATAAAACAGCGACTCGAATATTGGATTTAACACATCAGCAGTTATTGAACTATATTGGAAATTACGATTATTACCTTGAGAAAAAAGATGATATGGAACGCGCTAAATTAGTCGATACATCTAATCCGTCTAATCATAAATTGATGTTAGAAACAGATACTACAATTGAAGGTAAAGTAGACTGGAAACAACAAAAAGAAGAACAAGCGAAACTCCGTAAGCGTCAAAATGATTTAAAGAAAACGGAAGATGAAATAGTAGTTTTAGAGACTAGAAATGAAGAAATTGATCTTTTATTATCAAAAGAAGAAGTCTATACTAATGTATCTAAATTATTAGAATTAAATAACGAAAAGAAAGCTCTAGAAAAACGTCTTGAAGAATTAATGATATTATGGGAAGAGCTAGCAGAATAACAAAAAAGGTAAATAAATTTTCGACATTGTAAAATATAAAATACTTTGATAATATTTTTAACCATTATTTTAATTTTTATAATACTTCTCTTTTTATAATATCTATAGCAATAAAAAATTAGCTAATAATCAAATATGAATTATTAGCTAATTTTTTTACTTATATGTCTTGTTTCATTTTATACTTTTATTATTGATAATATACAATAAATAATTCGTTATATGTTAGTAATTATAAACCTTGTTCACTTATATTTTTAATCGTATTCATAATATGTTCATGAGCTAACCTTTCAGCCTTCTCACCATCTCTTTGCTTGATTGCTTCTAGGATAGCAGTATGTTCTTTATTTGAATTCGTAGCTCTCGTTTCAGAAGCTAAAGTTATTTTACGGATTCTTTGAACATAATGATGAAAATCTGATAAAACATGGTTTAAAATTTTACTATTGGAAGCATCATAAATCATTTGATGAAACTTATTATCCAATTCTACTATTTGTTCATGGTGCTCTTTTTTTGCATGAAATTCAGATAAATAAACTATTTCTTCCAGTTCATCTATTTGAACTTGTGTAATATTATCACATGCCCATCTAGCGCATAATCCTTCTAGATAAGACCTTATGATATAGATGTCATGTATGTCTTTTTCAGATATACCATTTACATAAGCACCTTTATTGGGAATAATATTAACCAATCCTTCAAGTTCTAATTGTCTTAGCGCTTCTCTAACAGGAGTACGACTAACACCTAATTCCATTCCGATAGCAGTTTCTTTTAACTCTTCATTATGACTGTATTTGCCTGATAAAATATCTTCGCGGATTTTATTAAATACACGCCCACGTAACGAATACTTATCGGTTACCTCCTTATGAACATCATTGTCGTTCACAAAATGATCCTCCTACAATTTTTCAATAGTCTCCATTATATAATCTGCGAACTCAGCACTGGTTGCTCCGGTATTTCTTCCGGTAATAACTAATTTCTTCTCTGTAATGGTACAGATATCAAGTGCTTTATATAGCTTCTCGGATTCTTTTACGTATCCGATGTGTGACAACAACATTGCACCTGCTCGAATAACACTACATGGGTCAGCATAGATATCTCTGCCTTCATCAACCATACGTGGTGCAGAGCCATGAATTGCTTCAAACATTGCATAACGTTTACCAATATTAGCACTTCCAGCAGTTCCAACGCCACCTTGGAATTCTGCAGCTTCGTCGGTAAGTATATCGCCATATAGATTTGGGAGAACAAGTACTTGAAAGTCTTTTCTTCTCTTCTCATCTACTAATTTTGCTGTCATTATATCAATATACCAGTCATCTGCAGTAATATCAAGATATTCTTTTGATATTTCTTTAAAAATATCCAAAAATTTACCATCTGTAGTTTTAATAATATTCGCTTTTGTTACAGCAGTTACTCTTGTTTTACCATTTGCTTTTGCATATTCAAATGCTGCTCTAATAATTCTTTCTGTACCTTGGCTTGTAACAACTGTAAAATCAACACCTAAATCTTCTGTTACATGAATACCCTTACTACCAACTGCATAAGCACCTTCTGTATTCTCTCTATAGAAAGTCCAGTCAATACCTTGCTCTGGAATACGAACAGGTCTAACATTAGCGAAAAGATCTAATTCTTTTCTCATGGCAACATTTGCACTTTCAACATTTGGCCATGGATCACCTTTTCTTGGAGTTGTAGTAGGTCCTTTTAGAATTACATGACATTCCTTTAATTCTTCCAATACAGCTGGTGGAATCGCTGCCATCTCTTCTGCTCTACGTTCAATGGTTAATCCATCAATTGTTCTAAATTCAACTTTTCCTGCTTTCACATCATTATCTAATAAATATTCTAATACTCTTTGTGCTTGAGATGTTATTGCAGGTCCTATACCATCACCGCCACATACACCAATAATGATTTTATCTAATTCATTATAATTTAGAAAGTCACCTTGTTGCTTCATGACTTCAACTCTTCTTAATTGTTCTTCTAATAATTTTCCAAATTGTTCTTTGGCAGCTTCAATTCTGTCTATCATTTTACTTCCTCCATAGGTTAATTAATTTTAATTAGATTAATCAAATCTTTGTGATAAAGAAAACTTATGCCTTGTTACTGTTTTTTGCTTCATTAATTAATGTAATTAACTCGTCATCTGTAATAACTGTAACACGGCCACCTTCATATTCTTTATCAACCCACTCTTTTATATAATTAACTATTGGATTAGATTTGTCAACAGCTTCTTTTCCTTTGAGATTAAAATACGAATTTATCCAATGTGCGATACCTGCTAAGCCAGATGTATTAGATACAGAAACCAAAACAGGTCTTTTTAAAAATTTCTCAGTATCAAATATGTTATAAATTTCTTCATTCTTTAATAAACCATCTGCATGTATTCCCGCACGAGTAACATTAAAGTTCTTACCAACAAATGGTGTTCTATGTGGAATTTTATACCCAATTTCTTTCGTAAAATATTCCGCTAAATCTGTAATTACTGTGGTATCCATACCATCTAAGGTACCTTTTAATTGTGCATACTCAAATACCATAGCCTCTAAAGGTGTGTTACCTGTTCTTTCACCTATACCAAATAAGGAACAATTAACAGCACAAGCACCATACAACCAGGCTGTAGTTGAATTAGTAACTGCTTTATAAAAATCGTTATGTCCATGCCATTCTAACATATTAGATGGTACAGCACCATGGGTTAAAAGACCATATATAATACCTTGTACTGATCTAGGTATAACCGCACCAGAGAAATTAACACCATATCCCATGGTATCACATGCTCTGATTTTAACTGGTATACCATACTCTTCACCTAATTTCATTAATTCAAGACAAAAAGGAATTACAAATCCGTGAATATCAGAACGAGTGATATCTTCAAGATGACATCTTGGAGCTACACCAGTCTCAAGACACTCTCTCACTACACTTAGATAATGATTCATAGCTTCTCTTCTTGTCATTTTCATCTTATAGAAAATATGGTAATCGGAACAACTTACTAATATTCCTGTTTCTTTCATACCTATCTCTTTTACTAATTCAAAATCCTTTTTACTTGCGCGAATCCAAGAAGTAACTTCTGGAAATTCGTACCCTCTCTCCATGCACTTATAAACTGCATCTCTGTCTTTTTTACTATATAAAAAGAATTCACTTTGTCTAATGATACCTTTTGGACCACCTAATCGGTGTAAATAATCATATATAGTAACGATTTGTTCAGTAGTATAAGGAGCTCTGGATTGTTGGCCATCACGAAATGTTGTATCGGTTATCCATATATCATCTGGAAAGTTATGAGGTACAATTCTATCATTAAAAGCTATTTTAGGTACCTCATCATAAGGGAATAAGTTTCTGAATACATTCGGTTGTTCTACATCCACTAATGGATATAAATGTTCTTCCAGTTGAAGCAAATTGTTATGGGGATTAATAAATACTTTCCTATTTTGCATTTCTGACCTCTCCTTATCTTATTTATATTAATTTAGGCTCTAACCATGCCAAGTAAGCGGATAATAATAAGTGCTTAAGTATAAATATACACATCATAACGGGCAAATGGCTTAAAACCTACATTCATTTATATTACATATTAATATGTATAAGTAACCCATTTAATTCTGTTTTATTGTATACAATTATACTGTTAATGTCAAGCAAATTTTACGATGTAATTAGATGATACGTTATATTGATACAGTGTTAAATTAACACAAAATACCAAAGTTTCTAATCTGATGTTGGAATATTAACTTTCTTTTTTTATACATTTCGTTTATAATTAATTTAAGGACAAACAGATACTGGTAAAAACTTTATGAAACGAGGTAATATTATGGCTAAAAAGAAATTAGTTGTTGCCCTAGGTCGAAATGCTTTTGGTGAAACCTTTCCAGAACAACAAAAAGGTGTCAAAATAGCAGCGAAAGCAATTGCAGATTTAGTTGAAGAAAATTATGAAATAGTAATTACACATAGTAATGGTCCCCAAGTTGGAATGTTTCATACTGCTATGAATATGATACGTACAGAATTACTTAATAGAGGAATTTTCAAACCAATATCTACTATTATAACACAAGTAAAAGTAGATCCTTTCGATAAGGCATTTAGTAATCCAACTAAGATAATTGGCCGTTACATGTCACAGGAAGAAGCTGAACTTGAAAAGAATAAAGGTAATTATGTTACTAATGTAGAAGGAAAAGGATACCGAAGAATTATCGCTTCTCCTAAGCCTCTAGAAATTTACGAAATAGATACCATTAAAGCATTGCTTGATGCAAGTCAAATTGTAATCGCAGGTGGCGGCGGTGGTATTCCTGTATTAGAACAAGGAACTAACCTTAAAGGTGCTAGTGCCGTAATTGAGAAAGATTATACTAGTGAATTAATTGCAGAACTTATTGATGCAGATGTACTTTTATTTTTGACTGCTGTTGACAAAGTATCCTTATATTATGGTAAAACCGATGAAAAATCAATGGATACCTTAACAATAGAACAAGCAAAAGATTATATAACCAATGGATACTTTGAATCTGGTTCTATGTTACCAAAAGTTGAAGCATCTATTAAATTTATCTCATCTGGTAGCGAGAAAAAAGCAATTATTGCTCATCTAGAAAGAGCAAAGGATGCATTGAATGGTAAAACCGGTACTACTATAACATTAAACTAACAAGATCCTACATTATCTTTTTAAAATTAAAGTAAATCCAAATAAATCCCATGATTCTTAAACATGGGATTTATTTTTATGGAGTTACAGTTGAAACTGCACTTATTAAGCAAAAGTTAATACATAAAAAAATAGGTGTGATTAAAATCTGGCAGAGACATGCCCAAACGTTGGTCGCTTACAGTGATACATTAGATTCTATCGAATAAATGAACATAAAACAACCTTAGTACCAGAGGTGGCAAACAATCTCTTTTTTGATTTATAATCACACGCTATTATTAAATTATAATGTAATAAACATCATTATGAAAAAGAATCATATTATTTAAATAGCATAATTGCTTAAATCTTCTTGGAAATTCTTAATCATAGAATCGAAAACCGCTATTTGCTCTGTTAATTCATTAATTTGTTCTACATAAACAGCAACATTAGAATTTGCTTCTTCTGTTGATGCTGAATTCTCTTCTGCAATGGCTGCCAAGCTTTGAATTCCATCAAATAAATCTGATATATTATCCGCTTCACTTTTTAAATCTTGTGAATTCTGAATCATTAAATCAGATACAACTTTTAATCTTTTATTTGTCTTGCTGGATATTCCTACGGCATCTGTTAACTTTGTATTTTCATTCTCAAGTACTTCATATTGGACATCAATTCCTTCTACAACTTCATTAATACTTGATACAAAACTTGTTAAACTATCATTGATTTTATTAACTGCACTATTGGTTTCTTCTGATAATTTTCTAACTTCTTCTGCTACAACCGTGAATCCCCTTCCAGCTTCTCCAGCTCTTGCAGCTTCTATAGAAGCATTTAGTGCTAATAAATTAATTTGTTTTGCAATGGCTGCTACAATTAACACAATTTGAGTGATATCATCTGCATTTTCTTTTAAATGATTACTCTTAATGCGAATACCATTAAACTGTTTTAGTACTTCAGTTATTTGTGATGCTGTTGTTTCTACATTTTGAAAACTACTTTCGATTCCTACAACCGCTTTTTCAATTTGTACCTTATTTTTCTGGCCATCATCTGAAATAGTATTTACATTTTTAATACTTCCATCTAAAACATGAATTGCTTTCTCAGTATCTTCCGCTTGAGTTATTGCAGCTTCAGCAACTTGTTCTAATACATTTGTAATGTCATTTGACGTATTCTGCATGGTATTAGCAATATCAGAAACTGATTTATTAAAGGTATATAACTCATCCACAATAGCATTAAATCCGATAAAGTCTTTTTGTACATTTCTCTTTATCTCATTAATTGCTTCCATTATTACTTCATATTCATCCTTTGATTGTAATTTTATAGATTCCACAAAATTCCGATCACCTAATTTTTGTAACTCGTTTAATATTATCTTCTTAGGACGATGGATTAACATGGAAGTAGCGAATGAAATAATAAAAGAAGAACCGCCTAATATCAAAGTTTTTATTAAGTCATTTGATATTCCAAACATAACCGCAATTAACAAGATAGTATTTAAGAGTGCGGTTTTTAATGCTGTATTTTTCAAAACTCCAAAGGATAGCAATTTATTGATTCGAAACTTTTTAACAAATTGAATTTCATTTTCAAAAGTAAGTTTTAACTTAGTTTCATTACCATTTTGTTCAACTACATCAACAATGATTTTCTCATTAAAGAAGTTTGCTACACCGCTTATTAAACCAGAAAGATAATCTACCATGCCACGCTTTGAACGATAAGTAAATATAATTTCATGAGATGATATTGGTAATACATCAAGTCCTGGAGGAACTGCTCCTCTAAAACGTTTCATAACTATAACATGAACATCGTTCATGGATTTTAAAAACTGATAAGCAGACTCATGACGAAAAAATCCTGGGTAACTTTTACTGAACGTTTTAATATTCTCTTCGCCCATAGTGAACCAGATTTCCTTATGATTTTTTCCTACTGAATTACCGACATGATCAATAATTCCAAGTGCAACCCTGTCTTCTACATCTTCTAATGGAGTAAATATATGTTCTGGTGATACACCATAAGTATTTAATGCTGTATTCACAACATTGTCTCCAAAAAGCTTGCGACAAGATGCTACCCATGTTGAAACAACTGTACCCTTCATAGGTTCTTCTCCTTTGGTATTTAATTTATAATAATAGTAATTGTTTTTAGTTATTAAATAATTATATATCAAATAATTTTTAAATACAAGAATCTCTTTTGACAAACATTATATGTATCAGAAATTTTACAAAAGCATAATATAGATATTATGGTTAAGAAAGGGTGGACTATATGTGTGGAATTGCTGGATTTTGTAACTTCAATGAAAACTACACAACAAATGCACCTAGATGGAACGATATTCTTGCTAATATGAAGAATAAGATTAATCATAGAGGGCCAGATGATAATGGTAGGTATTTAACTGCACACGCAGGATTATCCCACGCCAGACTCTCTATCATTGACTTAGCAAACGGAAAACAGCCAATGACTCGTTATGCTGCTGGAAATGCTTTCACTATTGTTTACAATGGTGAGTTGTACAACACAGATGAACTAAGGAATGACTTAAAGCAAAAAGGGTGGAGCTTTATGACTACCTGTGATACAGAAGTAATTTTAGTTGGTTTCATGGAGTATGGTCATGAATTTGTAGAAAAACTAAATGGAATTTATGCATTCGCTATATGGGATGAAAGGAAGGATACAATTAGTTTATTTAGAGACCGACTGGGTATTAAACCACTTTTCTATACTGTAAATAATGAAACCCTTGTTTTTGGTTCAGAATTAAAAGTACTATTTGAATATCCCAATGTAAAACCGCAAGTGGATGCAAAAGGGTTAAATGAAATTTTTGCTCTTGGTCCAGCAAAAACCTACGGCTGTGGCGTATTTAAAAATTGTAATGAAGTATTGCCTGGAAACTATATTGTATATAATAAAGATGGGTTAAAACAGATATCATATTGGAAATTAGAAAGTAAACCACATACAGATTCCTATGATGAAACCATTGAAAAGACATCTTTTTTAGTAAAAGATTCTATACGACGTCAAATGGTATCTGATATACCAATTTGTACATTTTTATCAGGTGGTGTTGATAGTAGTATCGTTACTGCTGTTTGTGCAATTGAGTTAGCCAAACAAGGTGAACGTATAAATACATTCTCTTTTGATTTTCAAGATAATGATAAATTTTTTAAGTCAAATTCATTTCAACCTTCTAGAGATCGCCCTTATGTTGAAAAAATGGTGTCACATTATAACACCAATCATACCTTCTTAGAATGTACTAACATGCAGCTTGCTGATTATCTCTATAAAGCAGTTGATGCTAGAGATTTACCTGGTATGGCAGATGTGGAATCTTCTCTATTATATTTTTGTTCCGAAGTAGTTAAATATGACAAAGTTGCTCTTACTGGAGAATGTGCAGATGAGATCTTTGGTGGTTATCCATGGTTTCATGATAAAGAAGCTTTTGCAATGCATACTTTCCCATGGTCAAAAAATATTGAACCACGAAAACAATTATTAAAAGATGAATTATTAAAAGAATTAGATTTAGAATCATATGTCTTAGAATCCTACGAAAAATCCGTAAAAGAGACTCCTTATCTTTATGGCGAAAGCCCAGAGGAATCAAGAAGAAGAGAAATCGCTTACTTAAATATTAAATGGTTTATGATTACTTTACTAGATCGAATGGATCGAACTAGTATGTATTCAGGTTTAGAAGCTCGTGTTCCGTTAGCAGATCACCGAATTCTAGAATACGTATGGAATGTTCCATGGAATATAAAATGTAAGGATGGTGTTGTTAAACATCTGCTGAGAGAATCCTGTAAAGATATCCTTCCAGATGAAATAACAAATCGTAGAAAAAGCCCATACCCGAAAACTTACCATCCTGCCTATGAAAAATTATTAGGAGATCGACTGTTAGAAGTTCTAGCAAATCCTAGTTCCCCTATCAATTCACTTATTGATAAAAATAAGGTAAATAATTTTGTTCATACACCATCTGATTACGGAAAACCTTGGTATGGTCAATTAATGGCAGGCCCTCAAATGTTAGCATATATGCTTCAGGTTAATTATTGGTTAGAAAAATATAATGTTGAAATTCTTCTATAGTTATCTTATTTTACTATACAGCATATTTATGTTCTCTAGCCTAGAAATACTTATATACAGATAGTAATTATTAAGCTTAAAATATTTAACATACAATTAATACACTTTTTAGTTTTATCTTACCTTTTTTGGTATTGGAATTTAAAAATTCATATTAATTGTATGTTAAATTTAAAGAATTATATGTTATACTATGTTAAATCCTAAGAACTAAATGGTTATGAAATGAATTAAACCATTCGTAGGATGCTTATTTTATACCATTATTTATGATTTATCTCTTTTTATCCAAAACTACTCTATTATATTTACATTATATTTATCTAGCAATTTATAAGGATGATAGGATAATTTAGATGTTCGCAATCCTAAATCACCAGCATCGTCTTCTCTGTTTATATACATAATAGATTCATTCACATTATGTTTGGCAAATTCATGCATCATCATCTGATAAGAACCATGATACTCTTTTAAAGCTTTTTCTATATGAACATATAAAGTATCACCAATTATCTCACCGACTGAAATACCTACTATCTTATCTTCTACTTCTACAAATCCACCAAACAGTGGTAAGTTATTTAGATTTTGTAATAATTCTTTTGTTCTTTTACTCTCTTCAATTGCAGTTTCACTTGTTTTATTCATATTTTTAGCAAACTCATCGTAAAATGCAATCACTTTGTCCATATTCTCAGATGACATCTGTTCATAACGATAATCCGGATATAATTTTTTAAATTTGTTGATATGATTTCTTTGTCCACTGAACTTTCTGCCTTTTAATTCACTTAAATCCTTAGCAAAGTAGAGATAATCTGTCATATCTCGATCAAAATCATATTGGATTTTATTCTTAAATTGTGTAGCAATCACATCTATGGCTTCCTCTGGTACTACACACATCGTAAATGTGCCCTCATCCTGTTTTGCATGTTCATATAATATATTTAAAGCATTTGCTAGGGATTCTTCCTTCCCGTATGGTACTGTATAATTTATTTTATTATTCAGTTTTACTTTCATATATAAGGTACCTGATTGTATTGCATATTCACTTTCATAATAATCACGCCACATATATAAAGCACCAATGGTATTATCACATGTTCTATTGTATTTATTTTTTAATATATCATTAATTTCATTTAAATTTTCCAATTTTATTGGTTTAAATTGCAACATAGCTTTCTCCAATTTTTTTATTATTTCATTATAATATAATCATATTATATCTTTTGTATTAATCTTTCATATAAAAGTATCATTTAATCTTTTTTAAACAGATTCATTCTATTTACATTTAATTTATTATTTTTCTAAATAACAAGAATTATGTCTTATTCTTAATGAAACACAAATAAAACGAGCTGTTGTAAAATAGTTCATAATTTGAACTATACTTACTACAGCTCTTTCATTTATCACTAGTTATTTTTAAATAAAATCAGATTGATTTTCTCCATCACATAATTATAAATATTAACCATGAATGGTCTTGAACAGAAATAAGTTATTAATATAGCAACAATTGCTGTATAAATTAAATAATAATTTGTTTTATCCCATGGTAGTGATAACCTTCTTAGATTAGAAACTACAAAAAGATGTAATATATAAACTGTAACCGAATTTTGCCCAATCATAGAAAATCTTGTTTTATTTAACGTTATTAAATTGATCAGGCATATTATTATGATAATAGCTATAATATAAATTGCTAAACGAATCATTACTGCCTCAAAAGAACTATAGTCATCTTTTATACTATTAAATGGCTTTCTCATATAAAAATACTCTTTTTTAAAAAGTTTAACTTTAGTAAAATAATAAGAAAATACTACAAAACCCATTAGAAATGCACTTGTAATAATCTTTGGTATTTTTCTTAATTTTTGTATATGTATTTCATTACAAAAATAACCTAATAAAAAGAAAGGTAAAAAAGATATAATTCTTGCTATAGACATTTTTAAAGAAAATTCATTACTTAATCCAGATAAAATACCCACAGCAAAACTAATTGGTAAAATATATCTTATTCTTACTAAATCTTTTAACAGAAACTTCCAGATAAATAAACTTAAGTAAAACCACAATCCCCATACAGGATCTAAAATTCGAAATGGTACATTTAATTCAACTAGGTTTACTTTATCTAAAAACCAAAATAGTATATTTAATACGACAAACGGTACAAAATAGGTTTGTACTGCTGTGTTTCTACTTTTTTCAATATTTTTAGAAAAATACCCCGATATAAAAATAAAAGCAGGCATATGAAAAAAATAGATAAATGTATAGATTGTATTAATTGTGTTAGTTTCACCTAATTGTTCTGTTAACATATGACCTACGACAACTAAAAAAATTAGTAAAGCTCGTATATTATCAAATAAATAATTACGGCTTGTACTTTTCTCTAATCCCATAATTCTTTTACTCCTTAATTAATTGCGATTCATTAAATCAAATAAGATGTTTGAAGCAGGTCATAAATAAAATTATTTATTAATTAAAATTTAAAAAATTGTATCATTTCATTTAAATGAACTGCACTATCTTTATTTGCTTTAACTTGTTCTAATACTTGGCTTGTCTTAGATGCTATTGAAGTAGATTTTTCAGCAATTTCGGATGATCCAGTTGCACCTTCATTCGTAGCAATGGTTACTTCATCGATTGCATTACGTATAAATTGAATAGACTCATAGAGTTGCGTAGTTGAATTTTTAATTTCAGAAACAAATGCTTCTATAGATGATGCATCATCATGATACTGTTCACCTGTTCTAACTAAAACTTTATAATCACCAATAACTTTGTTATCTACAAAATCCAAGATATTCTTAGCGGCAACTACTAGTTCTTCAACAGCATTTGATACATCACTAGTGATAGCTTCTATCTTTGATACAGCTTCCCAAGAATTATCAGCAAGTATTCGTATTTCATTTGCAACAACTGCAAAACCTTTTCCAGCTTCACCAGCTCTAGCTGATTCAATTGCAGCATTTAATGCTAATAGATTTGTTTGTGAAGTTATATTAAGTATTGTTTTGGATAACGATTTTATTTCTTCAATTGCACTTGTTTTATCGATAGATTGTTTTAAATCTTTGTTCGCCTTATCATATATTTCAACTGCATTTTTTTGAGAATCTAATGCAACTTCTTTTAATTGCTCTGCTCTTCTTTTAATTTCATCTGCTAGATCTAAGCCATTTTTTGATTTATCAGCAACGTTACTAATTTCTTTTTCAATTTCAGCTGCGGTTGCACTCATTTCTTGTGTGGATGCTGCTGTTTCTTCCATACCTGCTGATAGTTCTTGTGTAGTTGCTGATATATTTTCTACATCATTATATACGTTATCAGCATTATTAGCAAGAATTTTTGTCGAAACTTCGATATTACTGCTTTCTTCCTTAATTGAAGACATTGTATTCTGGAGTTGTTGCTGCATATTAATAAAGGATCTTGTAATATCCCCTACTTCGTCTTTTCTCTTAGAAATCTTTTCATTGAAGTGAATTTGTAAGTTTCCTTTCTCAAGTTTTTCTAAGTCTTCTTTTATACGCTTAAAACCTTTTGATATACCATCACCTAATATATAAGAAAAAATACAACCAATTATTAATATAACAAATAGGATTCCAGATATAGAAACCATTTCTTTATTAATCTTAGCAGCAATATCTTCATTATAGATACCAACAAACCACATACCAATTATTGCACCATCTTTATCTTCTATTGGTATATAGTAGGTATCCGCTTTTTTTCCTGCAACTAAAGCTTCACCTATATATTCTGTATTATTCTTTATTACTTGGTCTGATACTAAACTTTCTGCTTGTGAACCAACTTTACGATTACCACTGTCGTCTTTTACGGTTGTAGATACTCTGGTATCATTAGCAAAGATTGTAGCGAGAATTCCAGTGCTTTCTGAAAACTTATCAATAACATCAAAGTTATTATTGATTAAAGTATCTCCCTTGTACAAATTAGTGCCATCTAATCTCCAATCACCAGGGTAATTTGAATCCAACAATTCTAATCCGAGCGTAGAATAATTCTTAAGAGTTAATTCAGTATCATCATTTACTATATTAGTTACAGCATGTTTAAAATAAAGGTTTGTAACTACAATAAAACTTAAAATAGCTAATACGGCTGCAATTACTATTTTCCATTTAATCTTCATATTTTCAAGTCCTTTCCTATATCTGTCGTTTATAAAGGTTGTAATATTTTGTAATATTTATCCAATAACTACCTTTATGTATTAATAATATCATTATTCGACACAAATATCAATTATGTCCTATAATAAATAGGATGATTAATTACTTTTTTTATCTTTTGGTTGCATGTGCAACATCTTTATGTTAAATATTGTTTATAATAATCTTATAACCAAAATTTGTTAACGGAAAGGTGATGTGCAAAAAGCATCAAAATAAGGTGACTTATGAATCAAAATATATTAAAGAATATCGAATTTTCTAAAGTACTTACATTAAAAGACCTAGTAGATTATCAACCTGGACAAATTGTTAGTAAAACGTTAGTACAAAATAAAAATGTGAGTTTAACACTTTTTGCCTTTGATAAGAATGAAGAAATTAGTTCCCACTCCTCACACGGCGACGCTTTTATCTATGTAACAGATGGTACAGGACAAATTACAATCGGTGATGAACTGTTTATAGTGTCAGCTGGCGAAAATATTGTCATGCCTGCCGGGGTTCCACACGCTGTATATGCAAAAGAACGTTTTAAAATGTTTCTAATTGTAGTTTTCTAAAAAAAAATGATTCAAAGAATATATTCTTTGAATCATTTTTTAATTATTGTATTTATTTTATTGATTTATCTTACTTATTCTAGTTATTAATAAAATTCATTTTATCTTACTAATTTTAGTTATTAATAAGTTTAATTTAATCTTACTAATCTAGTTATTAATAAATTTTATTTTACTATTATTTATAGAATTCTATTAAAATACAGGAACTACTGCACCTTGCCATTTTTCTTCAATGAATTTCTTAGTTTCTTCTGAAGTAACGGCTTTTATTAATGCTAAAGTTTTTTCAGATTGTTCATTTCCTTCTTTTACCACGATAATATTTGCATAAGTAAGCGCTGCTTCAGATGTAGGATCTTCTACTAATAAAGCATCTTTACTAGCGGATAATCCTTCAGCAAGTGCATAGTTACCGTTAATTACAGCTAAATCAACATCTTTTAATACTTTTACTGTTTGAGCTGCTTCTATTTCAACTATATCTAAGTTTTTTGGATTTTCTAGTATATCATTTTTTGTAGCATTTAAGCCAACACCTTCGTTTAATTTAATTAATCCAGCTTTTTCAAGAAGTAGTAACGCTCTTGCTTCATTCGTAGCATCATTTGGTACTGCTATTTGTGCACCATCTGCTAACGCATCGATAGAAGTTGTTTTTCCAGCATAAATTCCAAGTGGTTCAAAATGTACATTTGCCACGGGTGCAAGTGTTGTTCCATTGTTTGTATTGAAATCATTTAAGTATGGTAAGTGTTGGAAGAAATTTGC
This sequence comes from Anaerocolumna sp., assembly GCA_029239975.1. GTDB lineage: Bacteria > Bacillota > Clostridia > Lachnospirales > Lachnospiraceae > Anaerocolumna. The sequence goes on along the minus strand of JARBTX010000085.1, from coordinate 10,178 downwards.
ATCTAAGCTACCATCTTGTGTTGCAACATTAGGTTGAACATAATCTGTATATTCCACTACTTTAATGGAGAAACCTTGTTCTTTTAATGAGTTTTTTACAGCGTCTGAATTAAGAATAGTTGCATGCGGTTCAATGGTTGCTCCAACTACGATTTCTACTAAATCACCACTTCCAGCTTCTGTGGTACCACTAGCTGATTCTGTTGGAGTTGCATCTGATGTGTTTGTATTATCATCTGATTTAGTGCCGCAACCAGTTAATAAAGCTCCCACTAAAACTGTTGCAGTTAATAGACTAAATAATTTTTTTGATTTTTTCATATTACAGCTCTCCTTTTTCTCTTTTATCGATTTTTTTAGAAATTCTATTACCAACGCTTTGAATGATTTGTACGATTAAAACCAACAAAACAATTGTAACTAACATAATATCTGTCTGGTATCTATAATACCCAAAACGGATTGCAATATCTCCTAATCCGCCACCACCTACAGTTCCTGCCATAGCAGTATATCCTATTAAAGTGATTGTTGCCAATGAAATACCTAATACAAGAGAAGGTAGTGATTCAGGTAACATTACTTTAAAAATGATTTGAAAGTCATTCGCTCCCATCGCTTTTGCTGCTTCAATGACACCACCGTCTAATTCTCTTAATGAACTCTCCACTAATCTTGCTACAAATGGAATTGCTGCAATAATTAATGGTACCGTTGCAGCTTTGGGTCCAAGTGTTGTTCCAACAATACTTCTAGTTATTGGCATTACAGCTACAAGTAAAATAATGAATGGAATGGAACGACCAATATTTATAATTGCTCCAAGTATTTTATTTAACGTAGGCATTGGACTAATGCCACCTTTTCTAGATACTTCAGCTAAAATACCAATCGGTAAACCAAAAATATAAGAAACGAAAGTTGCCATAAATGTCATATAAAGTGTATCTTTTATTCCTTCTAAAATCATTTTTCCATTTTCCTGAAACAGATTAGTTAGAAACTCGAATATTTCTTGCATTATACGGTACCTCCTACTAATCTTTTCACTACATCGGAAGTATGATTGCTAAAAATATCATCTGTTATTCCAGACGCAACAATTTCTGATTTATCAAGAACTACTACTTTATTACAAATCTTTTGAACTACATTCATTTCATGTGTTATGACAATGATTGTTACTTTTGTTTCTTTATTTATCTTCTGTAATAGGCTTAAGATAGAATCGGTTGTCATACTATCAAGTGCTGATGTTGCTTCATCACACAATAATATAGATGGTTTTGTTGCCAATGCTCTAGCAATTGCAACTCTTTGCCTTTGCCCACCACTTAATTTTGCTGGATATGAAAATTCCTTTTCTTTAAGGTCAACTAATTCGAGTAATTCATCTACACGTTTATTAATTGCATCTTTCTTTGCTTTTCTTTTTTGGAAAAAGCTAAGCTTCTGATAATCTGCATCAGACATACCATCAATTTTAAAATCTCTTAACTTTATAATTTCTAAACCAAACGCTATGTTTTTTCTTACATTTTTTTGCATAAGAAGATTAAAGCTCTGAAAGATCATACCTATGTTCTTTCTTAATTTTAATAATTCTTTACCGCTTTTTTTTGTAATATCAACACCATCAATTTCAATCCTTCCACTTGTAGGCCTCTCAAGCAGATTAATGCATCGTATCAATGTGCTTTTACCAGCACCACTCATACCTATGATACCAAATATATCACCGTCTTGAATATCAATGTTAATATTATTAAGTACAGTTAGAGTATTTCTTTTACTTCGGAATTCCTTTTTTAAATCTATTACTCGAATCATATCTTCACCTTTTCACTAATTTGTATTTTCTTAAGAAGTTTATTTCATACTTAACAGATATGATTTGTATGAAATATACATCTTATTTAACTTTTTGTCAAGAGCTTTTTTAAATAATATTTGCTATTATACCAAAGTCATATATGAATTGTAAATAAAAAGACTCGAAAATAATCGAATTCCATATCATTCCAAACAAATTAAAATTTGTTTAACATGCAGATACACTATTTTGCATAAATATAATTTTCACATTATTAAAAAATATTTCCTTTAAAATATTATAAGCTTATATAAAAATGCCTATTCAAAACATAGGTTGTTTTAAATAGGCATGATTAAATTACTTCAATCCGAATTATAAAGAAGCAAGAGTTTTATAAGTCTGATAGCGTTCTTTTGCGTGTTCTTCCGCTCTTTCAAACAGCATTTCTGCCTCATCTGGGAATGTCCTAGCAAGTGAGCTATATCTTACTTGACCCATTAAGAAATCTCTAAAGCTTTCCGTTGGTTCCTTAGAGTCTAATATAAATGGATTCTTTCCTTCTTTTTTAAGATCAGGGTTATAACGGTACAAATGCCAATATCCAGCTTTTACTGCCTTTTTAATGGTTTCCATACTTCTTCCCATACCTTCTCTAATACCATGACTGATACAAGGAGAATATGCGATAACGATGGAAGGTCCTTTATAAGCTTCTGCCTCACGTATGGCTTTGATTAATTGATTGTTATCCGCATGAATACCCACTTGAGCAACATATACATTACCATAAGTCATCATCATTCTACCTAAATCTTTTTTACCTGATTTTTTACCTGAAGATGCAAATTTAGCTACTGCTGCTGCCGGAGTAGACTTTGAAGCTTGTCCGCCTGTGTTAGAATATATTTCAGTATCAAAAACTAATACATTAACATCTTCACCTGATGACATTACCTGGTCAAGCCCACCGTATCCAATATCATATGCCCAGCCGTCACCACCAACAATCCAATGAGAACGTTTTGCTAGATAATCACTACGTTTTTTAATTTCATTTATTAAATACATAACTTCACTATCAGTGGATTCATAATCTTTTAATGCAACCATTAATTTCTCACTAGCTTTTGCACTAATTTCTCCATCCTCTTTATAATGAACCCAATCGTCTAAAAGCTCTTTTAGGTTTGGTTCAATATTCTTTTCAATAAGCTTTAGCATATTTTCTTCTAAACTCTTACGCATTTGCTTTGTAGCTAAATACATACCGAAGCCAAATTCTGCATTATCTTCAAATAATGAATTAGCCCATGCTGGACCTTTTCCTTCTTTATTTGTACTGTATGCCGTACTTGGTGCAGAAGCTCCCCATATAGAAGAACAACCAGTAGCATTGGCAATCATCATACGCTCACCAAAGAGTTGAGTAATTAATTTAATATATGGTGTTTCACCACAGCCTGCGCACGCACCTGAGAATTCAATAAGTGGTTCTTTGAATTGACTATCTTTAAAGGAATTACCAAATGACAAATCTCTCTTATATCCAATTTCAGTTGATGCAAATTTCCAGTTTTCAACTTGCTCTGGAATTTGTGTTGCAATTGGATTCATCACTAGTGCTTTCTCTTTTGCAGGACATACATCTGCACAATTACTACATCCAGTACAATCCATAGGGCTTATTTGAATTCTAAAGTGTAATCCTTCAAAAGCTTTACCAGTAGCTTTCTTTGTAACAAAAGTAGATGGTGCTTTCTCTACTTCTTCATCTGTTAATAAGAAAGGCCTGATAACTGCATGCGGACATATATAAGAACATTGATTACATTGAATACAATTCTCTTCAATCCATTCTGGGACATTAACTGCTATTCCACGTTTCTCATATGCGGTAGATCCTGATGGGAAGGTTCCATCCTCTCTACCAGTAAATGCACTAACTGGTAATTTATGACCTTGTTGCTGCTGCATTGGTCTCATTATATTCTTTACAAAATCAGGTTCTTCAACTGATGGTACTTCCTTCTCTTCCATAGCACTCTTCCAATTATCTGGAACGTTGACCTTATGAATACGACGAACACCTTTTTCAATTGCATCATGATTCATTTGAACCACTTTGTCACCTTTTTTGTTATAAGAATATGTGGCTGCATCTTTTAAAGCTTTAATGAATTGGTCTTCCGGTAGTATATTGATTAACTTAAAGAAAGCTCCTTGCATAACCATATTAATACGATTACCTAAACCAATTTCTTCTGCAATTTCTATCGCATTTATAGTATAAAATTGAATATCTTTTTCAGCTATCATTCGTTTATATCTTGCAGGTAATCTTGATTCTAATTCATCATCTGACCACTGACAATTTAGTACGAATATTCCGCCTGGTTTCAAATCATCCACAATATCATATTTATTAACATAAGATTGATTGTGGCATGCAACATAATCTGCATGATCAACAAGATATGTGGATTTGATTGAAGTTACACCAAAACGTAAATGTGAAATTGTAATACCACCAGATTTTTTTGAATCATAATCAAAATATGCTTGTACATTAGAATCTGTTTGATTACCTATAATCATAATAGCTTGTTTATTAGCACCTACGGTACCATCTGAGCCTAAGCCCCATATCTTAACTGCTTTACGATCGGTTGGTTCTGTTAACACTTTTTGTGATTTATTTAAGGAAAGATTTGTTACATCATCATTAATACCAATTGTAAAATGATTTTTTGAACTCTTTTGTTTTAAGTTATCATACACAGCTGCAATATCACTTGGTGTTGTATCTTTTGAACCTAAACCATAACGACCACCCACGATAATTGGAGCATTTTCCATTTCACTATAGCAACTAGATATATCTAAAAATAATGGTTCGCCAAGTGCGCCTGGTTCCTTTGTTCTGTCAAGTACAGCTATTTTCTTCACAGAATTCGGAACACAAGAGAGAAAATGTTTCGCTGAAAATGGTCTATATAAATGTACTTTTATTAAACCATATTTTTCACCTTTTGCATTAAAGTAATCTATTGTTTCTTCAATTGTTTGAGTTACTGAACCAATTGCAATAATCACGTATTCTGCATCAGGTGCACCATAAAAGTCAAATAATCCATATTTCCTTCCAGTTAGCATATGCATTTTTTCAAAATACTCTTCAACGATTGGAATAATATCATTATAGAACGGATTACTTGCTTCTCTTCCTTGAAAATAAATATCAGGATTTTGTGCAGTACCACGAATAACTGGATGATTCGGTGATAACGCTCTATTCCTAAATTCATCTAATGCCTCATAATCAATTAAATTAGCATAATCAGTATATTCTAGTGCCTCAACTTTTTGAATTTCATGAGAAGTTCTAAACCCATCAAAAAAATGAACAAATGGTAGTCTACCCTTAATAGCTGATAAATGTGCAATTGGAGCTAAGTCCATAACTTCTTGAACTGATCCACTTGCTAGCAACGCACAACCTGTTTGTCTAACAGCCATTACATCTTGGTGATCGCCAAATATACTTAATGCATGTGTAGCAAGTGCTCTTGCGCTAACATGTAAAACACCAGGAAGTAACTCACCTGCTGCTTTGTATAAATTCGGAATCATGAGTAAAAGTCCTTGAGATGCTGTAAATGTAGTAGTTAAAGCACCAGCTTGTAGTGAGCCATGAAAAGCACCTGCTGCTCCTGCTTCTGATTGCATTTCTACTACACTAACTTCTTGATTGAATATATTCTTTTTTCCTTTTGCTGCCCAATCGTCTGTAATCTCCGCCATACCGGAAGACGGAGTAATTGGGTATATTGCTGCTACATCTGTAAATGCATACGCAACATATGCTGCTGCTGAATTACCATCTAATGTCATTTGCGTTTTCGACATATTAATTCTCCACTTCTTTACTTCATTAATTTAGCTTATTCATGTATTTTTCTTCTTTTTCTATTATAATTTACTTCCATTATCAACCCAGTTTTTAGCTTTTTCTACATCATATTCTGAAGGTATACTTACATGGCTTTCTTCTACCATCTTTTCCATATTAGCCCATGCTGCTGTACCTTCGTTATTAGTAGAATCCACTTGTCCAAGTCTTTTGTTATCAAAACCACTTAATGTATTTTCTACTTTTTTCTTCTCCATAAAATTCCTCCTTCCTTTACTTATCTTTATTTCTATTTTAAATATATAGATGTTAATAAAATCTCCAAATTAGTATTATTTATGCAAAGTTATCCAAATTTTAATAAAAAATAAACCATAAAAGAGATAACATAAATCAGATATCTTCTTTCATGGTTTATTCTATAAATATTTTATAAATTTTTTATTTAACTATAATGTCTAACATATTTTAATTATAAATTTTTTATTTTACTATAACGTCTAACATATTTTGATTATAAATTTTTTCTATTTCTTTTGCCTCTAAAGGTCTACTAAACAAATAACCTTGAATATAATCGCATCCACCAATCTTTAATCTCAAGAATTGCTCCATTTCTTCGACACCTTCTGCTGTAATAACTAGATTTAAACTATGAACCAGAGCAATTAAGCTATTCATTACTTTATCATTATCGTGCTCTAAAAATTTCTCACATAGTGATTTATCTAGTTTAATTTTATTAACTGGAATATATGTAAGATAATTTAAGGATGAATATCCAGTACCGAAATCATCTAACGTGATACGAAGTCCCATTTCTTTTAGTTGATTTAAATAATCAAGGGTGGAATTATTCTTTTCTAACAATACACTCTCTGTAATTTCAATCTCAACATATTCCGGTTTTACTTGATACAACTCCATTGTTTCCTTTAAAAATGATAAAAATGTCTTATCTTTGATTTGTTTACTTGAAAAATTTATTGCAACTGGTTTTTCTCCAATTCCTTGTTTTCTCCAATCTGCAATCTGAGAGATCGCACTTTTTGTAACCCATCTTCCGATTTCTTTAATTAAACCGGTTTCTTCTGCAACTGCTATAAATTTGGCTGGTGAAATATTATAATTTTTCAATCGTAAAAGGGCTTCAAACCCTATAATATTTCCAGTGGTAACACACACCTGTGGTTGATAAACTAATACAAATCCTTCTTCTTTGATAGCGGTTCTAAGTATCGCTTCAATTTCTGATTTTTCCTTTACTTCTTCTAGCATATCACTAGAGTAAAACATATAATTATTCTTACCATTACGCTTTACATTGTACATAGCCGTATCTGCATTCATAAGTAATTGATCCATATCTGAACTATCATAAGGAAAGCGTGATATACCAATGCTAAATTTAACAATATGTTCTTTATTATTGATAAATATAGGTTTCCCAAATAATTGCATCATCTTTTCAATATAATTTTCAATATTGCTAGTACTATTTTCATTTGATATCAATACTAAAAATTCATCACCACCAAATCTTGAAATAAATACTTTATCATCTTTCATTTCTGATAATCGATTTGCAATTTCTTTTAATATTTTATCTCCATGTATATGTCCTAACGTATCATTAACACCTTTAAAATTATCAATATCTAAGATAAGTATAGCACCTGGTTTACCTTCTTCCATTTGTTTATTCAAATGATTCATAAAGTACATTCGATTTGGTAAATTTGTAAGATAATCATGGTTTGCATGGTATTTTATATATTCTTCTTGATCTTTTAGTTTAGTAATATCTAACATAATACCATGAATAATTTTAAAACTTCCCTTGAAGTCTTGTACACCTTTTCCCCGTACTAAAACATATCTTCTATTCCTATACTGATCTAATATTGGCAATTCTATATTGATTTCACTTTTATCTCCAACTAGATATTTTGCATATTCCTCTTTTATTAATGCTATACTTTCTTTAGATAATAACACATTAAGTAAATCGTGGATTTCTTCATGTTCTTTTAAGTTATTATTAATGGCAGAAATAAAATTCCTTGATATATAAATCTCATTTTTATCTATATCAAATTCCCATACTGCACTATCTGTACTTTCGATGGCTATGGAATATTTCTGATTTAAGATTTCTATATCTTCAGCATGCTGTTGAATCGTTTCATACTGACATCTTAATTCTTCTTCTGAAGCAGTTAATTCTTCATATATTTGTGTTAACTCTTCATGGCTTTCTTGTAATGCTTTCTCAGTTCTTCTTTGTTTTATATTATCTATGATTAAAATAATGATAATTACTGTTAAAGATAATATTACAAATAAAGTATTAATTACGATATCACGATATTCCTCAAAAAAGCTTATCTTTTTATTAATCAATAAACAACCGTCCGGTATTAAATCCATGTCAATATCATATTTTTTAATTAACTCATAATCAAAAGTGAATTTATTAGGACTTTCGGTAATGACTTTTATATCAGCTATAGGAGTACCATTAAAAACTTGTATTACCATGTCGGCTGCAATTTTACCGGAATCATAATAAGACACCATCTTACCACCAAATACACCTTGTCCTACGCCACCAACTTCTGCTCGATAAATTGGTACCTTTGTATGTTCTTTTAATATTTCCACCGCTTCAGGTATTGTTAGGTTTTTACCTGTTTTATCAGTATACATACTCATATACAGTAATATGGTATCATCTGAAATCCGTTCTAGTACACCTTTTAATTCATCCAATGTATAATTCGAAGTATTTATGTCTTCAAATTTTATATGTGGAAACTTATCTTGCATTTCATAAAATTGATGCTTATCACCTTGACCTGTTAATGTTTCATCAACAATAGCAACTATCTTTGTGGCCTTTTTATTAAACTTAAGTGCAATTTCAATGTTTTCCTTTAAAGACATCTCTTCTATAATTCCTGTGATAAAATTATTATCATCCGCTATTTTAGCTCTGTTATAATCGTTCACTCCTAAGAATACGATAGGTATGTTTGAAAATAATTGTTCTTGATAGTCCATAGCAAATTGCAGTGCGTTATCATCACCTACAATAATTGCATCATACGGTGGCAAATTCTTTAACTTATATTCTAAATAATTATAAAAAAGCAATCTACTCTCAGAAGTGTCAAACCGTTTTGTGTCCATAAATTCTGTATCTAGAAATACATTATTTTCCATTAATACAGATTTAATACCTTCTATTTGATCTGGAACGCTTGGAAAATTAGTATTATACGAACTAATAAATAAGACTCTTTTGTCATTCGTTTCTCCAAATACAGTAATAGGATATGTACAGGTTATTACAAGTAAAATAAAAATTATAGACTTCAATATAGCTTTCTTTTTCATTTGTTTTGCGAACATAAATGTAATACCTCCATATGGATGCTTTTGTAACCATATTATACCATATTATTCTTTAATTCGCCATTTATATCTATTTTTTAACAAAGTTTTTATTTTTCTCATAAGTGCATCATAAGCGCGTTAGTCAACAGTGTTAATTTGGTTAATGTTTATTAATAAGTAATCTTTTGAATATAACTACCTTTAATATCTTTCTTCACAATAATTTGCTTGTCAATTCGCTCTTTTAATTCTTCTACATGTGAAATAATACCTACTAATCGATTTCCCTGGGTAAGATTAGTAAGTGTAGCAATGGCTTGTTCTAGGGCATAAGTATCTAATGATCCAAAACCTTCATCAACAAACATAGTATCAATTTCTATTCCACCTGTATAGTTTTGTATTATGTCGGAAAATCCCAATGCTAATGATAGCGCTGCTATAAATGACTCACCACCTGATAAAGACTTAACGCTTCGTACCTTTCCAGTCCATGTATCCAGAACATTCAACTCTAAACCGGTAAAACTTTGAATATTACCTTCTTCTTTTCTTAGTAATTTATAACGTTTTCCAGACATATCGTAAAATCTCTTATTTGCTGCATCAATGATTTGTATGAAGTAAGCTGCTTGTACATAAGTCTCAAATGTTATTTTTTGTTTACCTTCCAATTTACCATTAGCAGTTTTAGACATAGAACTAATATCTAGGAATAACTTACTTTTTTCATTACGCTGTTTTTCTACATCTTTAATATTTGCAATCGTACCTTTATTCTCCATAAGGCGATTATGTATCTCTTTTTGTGACTTCTCTAATTGGGATCTGTTTACCTTAACTGCTCTTAAATTATCACGGATTGCTTCAATATCTACTTTTTCCTTACCAGTGGTTTTATCTTTTAACTTTTCTAATTGAGCTTTCAACTCTTGTTTTAGTAATTCATATTGTCTACATTGCTTATTCCGATCATCAATTTCTTCTTGCGTAAGAAGGGATTTATGATAGAATTCTTCATTTTTTAGTCCTGTCTCTAATATCTTTTGTTGA
>JARBTX010000084.1 GCA_029239975.1 Anaerocolumna sp. | reverse complement strand
TTCTCAATTGCCTAGCGCTATCTAATCATTTTAACTTCTCAATTGCGTAGCGCTATCTAATTATTTGAACTTCTCAATTGCCTAGCGCTATCTAATTATTTGAACTTCTCAATTGTGTAGCGCCATCTCATTGTATAATTTTATTTTATCATATCATAGCTAGCTTACATTCCTATGACAAACATAAAAAAGATTCTTACAAGTTTGTAAGAACCTTAAAATAGATTTAAATTACCCTAATTCTAATTGTTTCATCGATTTATGTATTATCCATCTATCAAATTGTTGTCAATAACATTTTGTAGAAATATAGAAAAGCAACTACCTTCTAAAACCTTAGATTCTACTGTAATATAACCGCCTTCTTTCGATAATATTAACTGGGATAGGTACAAACCAAGGCCAGTTCCTTCCTTTTGTTCCACCTGTTTGCTGCGATAAAATCTTTGAAAAATAGCATTGAACTCATCACTTGATATTCCAATTCCTTGATCTATGATTTGTATTTTTGTGAATAATTCCATTGGGATTACATTTATTGTAATAGAAGTATATTCTTTTGAATACTTAATAGCATTTTCAAGAATATTGGCAATCGCTTCTGCTGTCCATTTTCTGTTATGTAATAAGGTTTTATCTTGAAATTCTTTTACTTTTATTTGGATATTTTTCTGTTCCGCAAGGCTTCTTACTCCACGAACACTAGTCATTATTGTTTCTTTTATTCGTGTTGGATTTATATCAAATTCAATTATACCAGTTTCTAGCCTAGACATCTTAAGTAGAACCTGTAATAACCATTCCATTTTACTTGCTTGCTCTTTGGTTCTTTTTATAAACTCAGATTTTTCTGATTGTGTTAACGTATTATCCTGTAAAATTTCAGTATACATAGTAATATTGGCTAATGGAGTTTTTAATTGATGTGAGATATCAGAGATTAAGCTTTTTACTGCATCTTTTTCTTCCTTAGATGATTTTACTTCGAAATCCACGATACGAATAAGTTGTTTTAACTGATTCACAAATTTAGATTCAAAGGTATCAGCCACATCGGACTCTTCCATGGTACGATTTGAGATAAATGCTTGTATCATATGATTTATTCGTTTGAACACACTTTTTACATATACCTTACAACTAATTATGGTGATTAGGCAAATGAGTAAAGAAACTATGGTTACAATTATATAATACTTCATGTTCTTAACCCCTTTCCTCCCACATATAACCCACACCATGTATTGTTTTTATATATTTCGGAGTAGATGGATCATCTTCTAACTTTAATCTTAATCTTCTTATGTTAACTGGTAGTGTATTCTCATCAACAAAATTAGCATCTTTATCCCAAATTGCTTCTAATATTTGCTCTTTTAAAAGCACTTGTCCCTTATGTTCTAAAAACAATTTTAGTAATTTAAATTCAGTAGTACTTAATTCCATTTCAATGCCATTACGAAGCACTTTCATAGTGCCAATCTGCATATTAATATGATTGGAAATGATGGTATTACTATCATTCTTATTTTTATCTCTTTGATTGCTTCGTCTTAAACAAGCAGAAACTCTTACCTTTAATACTGATATGGAAAATGGTTTGGTTATATAATCATCAGCACCAGCATAAAATCCTAAAATTTCATCCGTTTCTAGATCTCTAGCTGTTAATATAATAATTGGTATATTAGATGTAGTTCTTATTTCTTTACAAAAATCAAGCCCATCTCCATCTGGTAGATTTAAATCTAGAATAATTAAATCAACCGTATTATCAAAGAGAAGTTTTCGACCTATCTGCAAATTACTAGCTGACAGTAGATTATAACCTTCTTTTTCTAAAGAAAAGCAGATTCCCCTGCTTAATCCATCATCATCTTCTAATAATAATACGGTTGCCATAATGTCACTCCTTAATGTCATTTAACTTGTTTAATCGATCTTTTGCATCATTTACAATTCCTAATTTATTACCGAACTTTATCACTTTTTCATATCTTTTTATTGCCTTGTCCATATCCCCTTTTAACTCATCCATGAAAGCTAATCGAAAAATTACCTCCAGATATCTTCGCTTGCACATCTGATATTCTTTTACTACCTTACTTAGATGCTCATAGCTTTCTTCGTATCTACCTAAATAATAAAAACGTTCACCGATTAAGACATCAATGGATTGTTTTAATTTATTATTATATGGTGCCGCTAATGGTAATACCGTTTCAAATAGTTGTTCTGCTTTCTCTATCATACCAAGTTCATAATAACAGATCATTAAATCGATATAATAAACCGTTTGACTAATTTTATTTTTTCCAAATTGATCTTTATCTACCGATTCTAAAAGTTTTAATCCAGTCATGTAATCACCAAGTTCCATATGACTTACAGCAGTATTAATTGTAAATAGATAAGAATTCTTACAATTTCCGGTAATTCCTTCTTGCTTCATAGTACTTTCTAAGAACTTTTCTGGATCGCATAGTTCATCTAATTGATTAATATATTTTCTTTGTCTAATCATTGCGATTGTAATGTATAATGAAAATACTGCAACCATTGTTATCACAATAGTAGCAACTAGATTAATACCAGTAGAATTTAATGCTAATCCAATAATAAGGGTCAGCACAAAAAATAATATACTATACATAACTTCTCCTCATACCTTTAAGCATTTTTAATCAACTGATTTAATTCATTTTCTAGTGAAGTAACTTTACCTTTATCGCTATTTTGCATAGTCTGTAACTTCACTAATACTTGATTCACTTGATTTCTTACTTGACTAACGCTGCTTAAAGAATCATTAATCTTTGATTGAACGACCCAGTCTGATATTAAACCATCAAAGAAAAAGTCTGCAAATTTAGAGAATCCTTCTATATCAATGTGAATCTGTGATGTAATATGCACATCGGCAAGCTCTGTTCTAAATTGATTTAATAAGGATTGAACTGCAGATGCATCTGCTCTTGCGTCATCAATATGGGAATGCTTAATCATATCTGTTACTAAGCCACCGCCTCCCCACATATCCCAAGTTCCCCAACCGTGGGCACTATTCAGACTTTTCTCAACTTGATTTAACTGCGATATAACTCGGTTACCAGCCTGAATTGCTTCCTGGGTTTCTTTTACATTTGACTTTACGAGAGTAATCGTTTGTTCTAATTCTGTTACTTTATCTGCATTTGCACTACTTACTTGCTTGTATAATTCATACTTTTCTTTCATTAATTTTTCATATCTTCTCTCAAAGTCATTAAAATTTCTTTTTTCTGATTCAAGGTTTGATATTTGATTTTGTGTATCTTCAATTTGGTTGATTATATTATCTAATTTTAACTTAGCAGCTAAGACTTCTTGATATTCTTTATCCATCTGCTCTTCTTTACTACGAAGAATGGTATAGAATAAATTAGTTAAACTCATCTTATTAAGCTTATCTACGTCTAACTGTTCTTTTTCTAACTCTTTTTCATAACTGGCTTTTAAATCCATTTGATCTGATAACTGCTTTCTTAAACTTTCTAGCATTGCAGTTATTTTGTTTTTTCTCCCAATTCCTTGTTGCAATTGCTCAAATTCCCCATTAATTTGTTCAAACATTGATTTACTCTCCTTATATTTTATTTATATCTCCATAGGCAATTGCGAAACTATATAGTTTACCGAATTGCTTATACTATATATACGAATTTTATAACTTCAGACACTTAATTTTCTTTACAATTACATGAATAGCCCTAATGAGTACACATATTCTAAATGTTTATCCCAATTTGTATTGCGTGATTCATATCCTCTTGACATGCCATCTAGAAATACGATTCTTTTTTCTTTGGCTCGGTAATTTATTCTATCTCCTAACATTACATTTTCCATAGCCGCAGCTTGACCGGATGATACTAAATCATCCAAGGATTTACCGGTTATGGCTATACATAAAGCTTTATCTAAGAGTTTCATCTTTCTATCTTCACCATAGGCAAATCCATAGGTCCATACTTTATCAATCCAACCAATTAATTTAGCTGGAGCATCTGTCCAAAATACAGGATATATGAATACAATAGCATCTGAATCATTAATTTTTCTCTGTTCTATTAGAATTTCTTCTTTAACTGGTAGGTCTTTTAAATAATATGCTTCTCGTTTATAATCTTCTTCTGTAAATTCAGAGTCAAAATTCATTTGATAAAGATCAGAAATAATATAGGAATGGCCTGCTGCTTTAAGACCTTCAATAAACTTACACCTTGCTTCATAAGTAAAGCTATCTTGACTTGGATGACAATACACGATAAATACTTTCATTTTCCCCCCCAGATAATGATTCATCAGATGATAACTTAGAAACTATATATTTAGTATAATTAATCTGCCATGATATGAATACGAATTTTATAGTTTAGTTACCCATAATAGCAATTTAATTACTCGCTACTTCAATATAATAATCTAAAAGCTCATAAATCCAATTCTTCAAATCTTGGAATTTAAATCCTAATTCTTCACCGCGAATTGTGGATAAACTATAATCATCTGCATGATTGTATGGAGCGGTGTCACCATCCATTGAATATATGGCTTTCACATTGGCTTTTTTCTCAACATAGTTAATGATTTCATGAATAGAAATTGTCCCATGACTGCATCCATTGATACATCCGGTAAAGGAATGTTTCACTAGAAAGGCTAGAAAGTTTCCAGCTTCTATTGATTGAATAAATGCCATTTGACTATGTAAGTTATTAATGTACATAGGAATTCCTTTCATCACATGTTCTACATAAAAGTATAAGCGTTTCGTATAATCATCTTCTCCAATAATAAATGGAAACCGTACTGCCACTGATGATTGATTCGGATACTCCTTAAATAATGCACATTCTGCCTGACGTTTCACCTCATCATATGGATAATCAGCCCTATCACACCATTTAAGTGAATAGTCTAAAGGATCAAACTCTTCTTCTCTAATATTAGGATGCAGATTATGATACACTGACATAGTACTAATCATAACATAACGGTTACAGGAAACAACATCCAACAAATACTTCACATCATTGGAGCAATATGCTAAGCTATCACAGATTACATCATATGTAGAATTTGAGAGTTCTTTGGTTAAAGATTCTTTACTAGTCCTGTCTAATTTAATCCGTTTCACCTTATTTCCAAAATTATCTTGTGTAATTCCCCTAGTAGCTATGGTCACTTGGTGTCCATTATCAAGTAGGGCATTTACCAAATGTACTCCGGCAAAACGTGTTCCACCTAACACTAATATATTCATAGTTGGTCTCCTTATCAAAATCCCATTGCAGTTTTAACGGTTTCCATTAGTTCCTTAGTAGTTAATACTTCTAGTAATTTAAATGCTACATATGGTGCTGTCTGCGGACAATACGATGTAATAATATTCTGATCCACGACGATTGGTTCATTTATTACATTTACACCAAATTCTTTTAATTGATTTTGTCTTACTCCATTATTTAAGTGATATGTAGTGCCCTTGCGATTTTGCAATACTCCACTTTTTCCAACTGGCAATGCTGCAACGCAAATAGAAGCAATATATTTATTCTTCGAATTAAACTCTCTAATAACATTCAAGAACTTTTCATCATAGGCTTCCTCATAAAATCCAAATTCTTCAAACCCACCTGGTATTGCTAATGCATCATATTCATCCACATTAATTTCATTAATTAATTTATCCACTATAACTGGAATGTGAAATGTACTCATTACTTGTTTTGTAAATCCACAAGTTTCTACTGCTAAATCATACCCATAATCATTTCTAGCCCATCCAAACACATCTACAAAAACACTAAACTCCATGGTTTCAAAACCTTTTGCTAATAAGACTAGTATCTTCATATATCCACCTTTCTGTAAAGTAAAAATCAATTTTGGTAGTCAACAGTTACTATATTAATAATTTTAATACTTTAAAATAACATATCTATATTTTAACTTTACTAAAGTTTACTTATAATTTCAGCTATCATACTCATATGTGTATTGTCCGTCCCACAACAACCACCAAAAATCTTAAACTTAGGATAAGATAATTTAAGCTTTGACATATCATTTGCAAGGCTATAAGCATCAGAACTTAATGAATTACAGTTATTATCTAACTCTTCTGGTGATAAATTAGAAGCATTCGCTTGAATACCCAAAAATCGCTCTCTAACTATTTCCGTTTGATTAAATGGTGCAGATAATGCCTTATATAAAATATTAGGATGAACACAATTGGTCATATAACATATGGGCTTACCTTTTGTATTTTTATCAATTTTATTGATGGCATCATGGATTGTTGTATTATCAATTAACCTTCCATTATCTCGTAACATAAAACTAATGATATAAGGTATTCCTGTAGCCTCCATGGCTTTCGCCATTCCTATGGTTTCTGGCAGTGATGGCATAATGCCAGCAAATAAAAAATCTACACCAGCTTTCTGAAATAATTCAGCTTGCCAAGCATGAAAGGTAAATGCATCTGCTTCGTCTAAACATTCTGTGCCTTTATAAGCATCTCCTTTACACCCCATTAAACCACCGATGTATACATTCCCCTTGCTGTTCGATTGAATATTTTTCAGCAATTCTACGTTGTCCTTTATAATATCTTCCGTATATATTGAATTTGTAACTCGCTCTTTATTTGCTCTTCTAGTAGGTGTGGTTAACATGATAGGCAAATTATATTGTGTCGCTGTCTCTATATATTCATTATATAAATGAATTAATGCTTCCCTTGATTTATCTATATATATGTGGCTAGCTAAAGCAACGTTTGTATCTGGGTAAATCATATATTCTCTTTTTAATCGTTCCCCTATAGCACCTTCCATTAATACCACTGGGTTTTTATAGAAACATTCCGAAAAATTCATATAGTTACCTTTCCTTTTATTATTCCTAATTTATCATTTAATAGAATTGATGTCAATAAATGGTATCTTATAAACATCTTAAGATTTGCTAACAAATTGCTTTTATATTTTAATAATCATTATTTTTATCATTTATTAAAGTAAATATCTTATAAGGCAAATAAAAATAAGGTAATTGTAACCTCATAGTATAAATACTAAAAGGTTGCAATTACCCTAAATTATTAACGTATACATCGTTCTATTTCATCATAAGTTGCATCCGGATAAAATCCTAGTAAATGTCTAATTATCTTATCCTTTGCAACTTTTGGATCAACTTTATATCCAGACCTTATATAGTCTTCACCAAAAAGATTTTCACTTAGAGAATAGGATGCGACTGACCAACCGTACTCTTCATTCTTTTTATTACGTTTCTTCCTAAAATCCCTAACAGTAATATAAGTTAACATTTGAAGAGAATTAAGGGCACCATCAAATCCTTTTTCGCCACCTTTTGAAAACCCTGCTAACGCTTTTAATTCATAAGAAGGGAGTGATTCATAGTTTGATAATACATCAATAATATTTTTAGATTTCCTACTTGCTAAACCATCTTCATATCTACTGTCAAAGTCATAACCGTCACGACGATAGGATGCAAAAAGTGGATACCATTCTTTTGATACAAACCCAGCTTTTCCTGAAAATAATTTACCATAAGCAACAATACCTTCTGTTGCAATCACTTCACGCCATGCCCAAGGGTCTTCTTCTGGTTTATCACTCCACCAACCGTACTTTGAAGTAATTTCTTCCACAGAAAAACCAGTTATATTATTTTTAAACAAAGGTAAAAAACCTACTTTATTAATATATTCTGTTAAATCATCACTGCTTTTAATACGTTTATCATCATCATATTCTAAGCCTTCCATCATCCACTTACCATCAATCGTAACCATATTAATCCTCCATTCTGACGAAGCTGGTAAACTTTAAAACATCTAAAACCTACCATTTTTCAATCTTTATTTTATTATAAGCAAAAATATGAGTATAGGCAATAGTATGTTCGATTTTTTTCGAATTGATGTTCGTATTTCCATATTCTACCAATGAAGAATTTTCTTTATCTAAGAATAAGTTTTCTTTTAAGTAACTTTTATCCTTTTAATCGTCTAAAGTAATCTTTTGATTCTGCGATTACTACTCCGCTTAGAGCAATTAAAGCTATTAAGTTTGGAAAAGCCATAAGTCCATTAAATATATCTGCGATACCCCAAACTGCTCCAACCGTCATATAAGGGCCAATAAATACAGCTAATATATAAACCCAACGATATACTTTTATTGGTCTTTGATTACCATTAACCAGATATTCTAAGCATCGTTCGCTGTAGTAATTCCAGCCTATAATTGTAGTAAAGGCGAAGAATACTAAACATAACATTAATAACATGGAAGCTACCCATGGACTAAATGGTAAACCAAGTTGAAATGCTTTCGCAGTTACTGCTACACCCTCTAATCCGATATCCCATGCATTCGTGAGAATAATACTTAACCCAGTCATTGTACAAATAATAATGGTATCAATAAAGGTACCAGTCATTGATACAAGTCCTTGTCTAGCTGGTTCATTGGTTTTGGCCGCTGCCGCAGCAATTGGAGCACTACCTAAACCTGATTCATTGGAGAATATTCCTCTCGCTATACCTTTTTGCATTGCAACCATGATAGAACCTAAAGCACCACCAGCTACTGCTCTTAATCCAAATGCTCCGGAAAATACATCATTTAATGCTCTAGGAATTTCTTTATAATTGTTAAATAGCAAGATAAAGCAAATTAATATATAAGCAATTGCCATAAATGGTACTATGATTTGTGCAAAGCTAGATATTCTTTGTATACCACCAATTAAAACTAGACCTACGCATAATGTTATTACAATACCAGATATGATTATTATTATGGAATATTCATTTCCAAATAGAGTAATTGTTGGAGGATTATAACTATCAAAATAATTATTAACAGCTGAAGTAATACCATGTACCTGTGTAAATGTACCTATTCCTAAAAGACCTGCACATGCACCAAAAAAAGCAAACAGTTTTGCTAGCCACTTAAACTTTGATCCCATTCCTTTTTCAATATAATAAAAAGGTCCACCTAAGACATGTCCATCTTTTTCGATATGTCTATATTTGATTGCAAGTAAACCTTCCGCATATTTGGTTGCCATACCAAAAAATGCTGCTATCCACATCCAGAAAAGTGCTCCTGGCCCACCAGCCACAATAGCAGTAGCAACACCTACAATATTACCAGTACCAATGGTAGCTGATAGAGCTGTACATAACGCGCCAAAACTAGATACTTCTCCCGTACCACCTTCTTCATTTTTAAACATATACTTTAAAGCTTTTGGCAAATGAATTATTTGTAATACATTAAGCCTTATTGTTAAATAAATACCAACCGCCATAATTAGTACAATTAATGGTAACCCCCAAACTAATCCGTCTAACCATGTAATAAAATCATTAAAATTTGTACCCATTCTACTCTCTCCTTTTTATAATTTTTCATTTTCATACATTATAATGAACAAAAAAACGCCCCAAGTTGATAAAATCAACTTAGGGCGAACTACTATGTCCGTGATACCACCTAACTTCAGAGAAACTCTGCGCTCAGCCAGTACTACAATATTTTGTATTACTGCTTTCCTTTTAACGGTGGAAACTCCGATGAAGCCTACTTTTGTTCGGTTCATAGCTCAAAGACTGCTTCAACATCATCTTCATAAAGATTTGCACCTACCATCTTCTCTCTGTAATCCGTTTGATATTTACTCTTTCTTATCATAGCTTTGTCATAATGAATTTTGTATATATTAGCATAGTTAAACATAAAAGTCAATAAATATACACTTTTCCCTTTTATTTACTATCACTTAGTTGTAATAGGGTGGAAATAGCTCAAGAAATAATTTCAATTTAATAAAATTGGCTCGAAAAAAGGGTGATACAAATAAAAGTTGTATCACCCTAAATATTTAATTACCGCATTCAATACTGATTTCATTAAATTTTTCTAGAATATCATCTATTTTAATATCTGTTTTTGACTTTCCTACTTTATCAATAACAGCGTTACCACGGTGCATCATAATCAGTCGATTACCAAACTCTACTGCATAACGAAGATTATGAGTTACCATAATTGTTGTTATCTTTTTTTCTTTCACAATTTTATCGGTTAACATCATAATTAGCTCAGCAGTTTTTGGATCAAGTGCTGCTGTATGTTCATCAAGTATTAAAAATTCAATTGGAGTTAATGTAGACATTAATAATGCCATTGCTTGTCGTTGTCCGCCGGAAAGTGAGCCAACTGGAACTTGCAATTTATCTTCTAATCCAAGATTTAATTCACTTAAACTTTCACGATAATACTCAATTCTACTTTTAGTAGTGCCCCTTCTAAGATTGAAAGGTTTCCCTTTATTATCAGCTAGAGACATATTTTCAAGAATTGTCATACTTGGACAAGTTCCCATAGCGGGATTCTGATATACTCTACCAATTCTTCTCTCACGTTTAAATTCTGGCATATTAGAAATATCTTGCCCATTTATAATAATTCTTCCGCTATCTACTGGTATACTGCCACATATAATATTTAACATAGAGGTTTTACCAGAGCCGTTGCTTCCAACTACTGAGACAAATTCTTGTTCCTGAATGGTTAAGTTAAAATCTTCAAACAAACACATTTCATTAACAGTTCCTGGATTGTAATACTTATTAATATTTCTAAGCTCTAGCATTGGTTTTTACCCTCCTTTTGCGGTCGTAGCTTACGATCAATATAGCCAAGAAGAGTATTGATGTAATAAGCCTTAAGTCTTGAGCTGCCATACCAAAGGATATTGCGATTGATACACAAGCTTTATAGATAACAGATCCAAAAATTACTGCCGTAGTTTTCTTAATGCGTGTAAACTTTTGAAATAAATTAATACCAATTATAACACTGGCTAAACCTATTACAATTGTCCCAGTACCAGATGAGATTTCAAAAAATCCATTCTTTTGGCAATAAATAGAACCAGCTAAGGCAACAAATGCATTTGCAATTGCTAAACCAATAATCTTTACAGTACCTTTATCTTTTGCTAAGGAGGTGACGATTGTTTCATTGTCGCCTACAGCTCGTAATAAATATCCTGATTTTGTTTTTAAATACAAATCTAGTATCAGTTTCATAATGAAAAGAATCAGAAATAAAATGATTGTAACTAAAAACGGTTTTACTTTTTCTGGTATAAAGCTTTCTAAAAATGGATTGTCGAAAATAGAATCCTTTGAAAATATTGCTACATTTGCTTTTCCTGCAATTCTTAAATTAATAGAATATAATGCAGTCATCACAATAATACCAGATAATAAATCTCTAACCTTAAATTTCACGTGAATGATACCTGTAATAATTCCAGCCAAGGCACCGACAAAAAAGGAGATAATCAACGTTAATACTGGATTAACACCTGCAATGATTAAAACAGCAGTTACAGCACTACCTAATGGAAACGTACCATCCACTGATAAATCCGGAAAATCCAATATTTTATAAGTTATATATACACCAAGAGCCATGACCGCGTATACAAACCCTTCCTCTAATATACCAAGTAAAATAGTTAACATTGTTTACCTCCTAATATGCTAGAAAATTCGTAATAATTGTTCGATAACTAAAATCTATCGTTCATTTTTACCTATTGATTATTCTGTAATTTCACTAAACATTTCTTTTGCAGAACTTACTAAATCTTCTGGTAAGGTAATTCCTAAATTAGTAGCAACTGCTGTATTGCCATAGAATGAAGCTTCTTCAATAATTTCAAAATTGATTTCACTAGCCTTTTTTTCTCCACTTAACACTTTTGCAGCCATTTTGCCAGTTTGAACTCCTAAATCATAATAATCAAGACCAATGGATGCTAAACATCCAATTTTAACTTGCTCTACTTCACTACCGAATACAGGAATATTTTTAGCTGCTGCTTTATCTAATATAGTAGGCAAAGAACTTACTACTGTGTTATCTGTTAAGTTGTTGATACAATCTACCTTTTCTAATAAATTATCTGTTGCTAATGGTATGTCTGCTGTTGCTGCAATACCACTTTCTACGATTTCAAAACCATAATTTGCAGCTGCTGCTTTATATTCTTCAATTGCTGAAACAGAATTTACTTCACTTGTACTATATAAAATACCTATCTTTTTCGCATCTGGTAAGATGGCACGTATCATTTCTAATTGTTTTTCCACAGGAAGTTTATCACTTGTACCAGTCGCATTTCCACTTGGAGTTTTATCTTCTTTTGCTAATTCTGCTAATACAGGGTCCGTTACTGCTGTAAAAATAACTGGAATATCGGTGTCTTTCACTGCACCAAATGCACTTTGTGCCATTGGCGTTGCGATTGCACAAATTAAATCCACTTTATTTGCTACAAAATTATTAGAGATTTGAGATGCAGTTCCACCATCTGCTTGTGCATTCTCTGTTAAGATAGTAAGGTTTTCACCTTCTACAAATCCAGCTTTGGCTAAACCAGCTATAAAACCTTCTCTACAGTTATCAAGTGAAGCGTGTTCTGCAAATTGGCCTATGCCAACGGTATATTTACCTTCTTCCTTTTTTGTAGTACATCCTGCTAACATACTTAATACCAATACACACACAACAACTAATGAAATTCTTTTTTTCATATCCTATTCTCCTTTTTCTCTGGGATTTATTCTCCCCTAATGATTTCTAGTTTTGTTTCTTTCTTAACATGATTAACTATAATAAGTTAAACCAAAAAGCTTACGTGTTGCTTTCCTTTGTTACTGATAAGAACATAGATAATATAAATAGAATTAAGTATTTCACCGTTAACCCAAACAGGTCGTGGTTGGTCATGTAGTGGCATTTTATTCTTTGAATTGTGTTGAAAAATGTTCCAAAACAATAAAAAAAGCCCCAAGTATTATTATATACTTGAGACGAATAAAATCCGCGGTACCACTCAATTTGACAAAAGTCCACTCCTTCATATACTATCATATATGCCATATAAATAACGGTTATGGTTACCGTCAACGCCTACTATAAATTCGGGTTGCCCTCAAAAGCCCATTCAGCTAATACTTCATATCGCTTTCCACCATTCGCGACTCTCTGTAATGTTGATATATAGCTTACTCTTCTTTCTCAACGGTTTGCTCTTATTAGTTTTTATATTAAACCCATACGAATCTTTTGTCAATATGTAAAATAATTTTTTCAAACTACTTTACCTGTCGTAGTAATTGTGCTATACTGAAATTACTACGACAGGTAAAGTAGTTATTAGCTGAATCTTGCCCCTTAGGGTAACTGAAGCTAGAAAATTCGTATAAATTGTAAAATCAATTTAAAAAACGATATAGTTTCGCAATTACCTAACGTCATACATTAACAAAAAGGAGGTACCCTATTGATTAGCAGCGATGTTATTCGTGGCTATAATGATACGATGATTCTTTATATATTATTACAAGGTGATTCATATGGTTATGAAATATCAAAGAATATCAAAGCACTATCTGAAGGCAAATATACTATGAAAGAAACTACCCTATATTCTGCCTTTAATAGACTTGAGAGTAATGAATATATACATTCCTATTATGGAGATGAATCTTTCGGCAAGCGACGTACTTATTATAAAATAACAGATAAAGGTAAAGATTTCTATAAGAGCAAATGTGAAGAATGGAATCTCACGAAAGATGTAATTAATCGTTTTATTAAGGAGGAGTTATAAATGGAAGCTATTAAGGTGTATGTAGAAAATATGTTTACGAATTTTCCTGTTACAAGCAAGATTATTGAATTAAAAGATAACATATTATCTAATATGGAAGACAAATATAATGAGTTAAAATCTGAAGGAAAATCCGAGACAGAAGCAGTTGGTATTGTAATCTCAGAATTCGGCAATATTGATGAACTTATGAAAGAATATGGAATATCATCCGATGTTAGTCCTATCAATATACCTAAAGTAACTCAAATTGAAACAGATCTTTACTTATCTGCAAAAAAAACCTCTGGACTACTTATTGGTATCGGTGTTTTCCTTTGTATTTGCGCTGCGGCTTCTTCTATATTTTTTTCAAGAATAACAAGTGATGGTTTATTAGGAAATCTTACCCCTGATCTAGAAGATTTATTCACTATAGTACCATTGTTAATTTTAGTAGCTATGGCTGTAGGAATTTTTTTAATATCAGGGACTCAATTAAAAAATTATAGATACTTAGAAGATATTGATGATTTACCAGTTAATATAAAATCATATATTAAACAGAAATCCGATCATTTTAATCAAACCTATACTCTCTCATTAATCATAGGTGTTTGTATGTGTATTTTATCGCCAATCGGTTTATTTATTACTTCTGCAATTAGTGATGAAGCCGAAGACTATGGAGCTGTCGCATTACTAATATTAGTTGGAATCGCAACTTTTATATTTATCTATTATGGAACTATAAAAGGTGCATATAAAAAATTACTACACGAAGAAGAATAATTTGAACTCAAAATATTTATAAAACTTCTGATTATTGTAATAATATGAATTAATATATTAGAATTTTTAATTATTATCTGATATAATAGAAATCAAGTAAGTGTACTTTATATCCTGCAAATGTATGTATATAAAGTACTTTTTATATGATTTCATCAATCTATTTAATAACTGGCAATTGCCTAAAAGATTCGTGTGTTATAAGTCGTTTTTATATTAAACTATGAATATCAGCGTATATATATTCAGCTTGGTCTAGTCCGGCTGAAAGCGGTCGCTTATATTTTGTTTGAGACATGAAAAAAATGCGAGCCCTATGCGAACATTTTTCTCAGTTTGTGGCTCAAAAAGAAATATACCGATTCAAGGTAAGGTAGCCAAATGAATATATTACGCTGACATTCATTCACAACCTAAATTTCGACTTATGACACCCGAATCCTAATATTTAATAATTTTAGGAGGTAAAAATGAAATTTAATTGGTGTACAATTAAAGTAAATAACTTAGAAGAATCCATCGTTTTCTATGAAGAAATAGTTGGGTTAGAATTGGATCAAAGATATCAAGCAGGTCCAGACAAAGAAATAGCGTTTCTTGGTAAAGGAGAAACAAAAGTAGAATTAATTAAAGATGAAGGTATCTCATCCGTTAATATAGGATCTGATATTTCACTTGGATTTGAAGTAAACTCCGTTGATGAAAAAATAGCTTTTTTAAAAACAAGAAACATTACAGTAAAAGGTGACATTATAAAACCAAATCCACATGTACAGTTTTTTTATATTAAAGATCCAAATGGATTAACAATTCAATTTGTTCAACATATGTAATATACCCTAAATTAAATCTAAACTAGCTATTTTGGATATTATGTTGGATTGTTTTAACTCGAAAAAAATATTTTATAGTTATATTATTATATCACCGTGTCAAAAACAGGATTATAATGGATGTAAGATTATTAATAAAATTCATCCTTTTCATATCGGTTTTTGACACCTTTTTATTATCCAATTCAATTAAAAAAGTGTCAATTGTTCATAACCATATCTCGACTTATAACTAGCAATAATATCTTTCATACGATAAAGCATACCTAATTTCTCACATTCACTTTCCAGTAAATGATACAATTCTTTTGCTCTAGCACTATTACATTGATATCTATCCCCAAAATGTTTCATATACTCATCTTTTATCCCCGGAAATTGTTCGTCCAATTGTGCATAAAAGTAATCTCTTTGATTTGTTCTCAGTGTCACTCCAAAATATGGATAAATAAATTTTGCACCAAGGCTTTTAGCCATATGAATAATTTTTAGTATATTATCCTTATCATCATTGATAAAAGGAAGTATTGGCATTAGTAATAATCCTGTAAAAATACCTGCATCAGAAAGTTTTTGAATAGCATGAAAACGTTCAGAAGTTTTACATACATTTGGCTCAATTTTGCTTCCTAAATTATCATCAAATGTGGTAACTGTAACTTTACATAGTACTGGTGAGTGCTCTGATATTCCTTGTAAAACATCTATGTCTCTTGTAATTAGATTACTTTTTGTTGCAATAGATACTCCAAAACGATAAGCATCAATAAGTTCTAAAGCATGTCTTGTATAACAATATTTTTTCTCAAATGGGTTATATGGATCACTCATGGAACCTGTTCCAATTACACCTGTTTTTACTTTACGTCTCAATTCATCTCGGATTAGTTCCAATACATTTTCTTTTGCACGTACCGTATCAAAGTTTTCTACATGATAACAATCACTTCTGCTATCGCAATAAATACAGCCATGGCAACAGCCTTTGTATATATTCATATTATAATCAAGACCAAACCATGAATTGTCTTTTGTTTTTGTAATTATTGTTTTAGCTGGTATGTGCTGCATTCTTTTCACCTTTCATGAATTTATAATTCGTCTATGTAAAACTTTTAAGCTATCTAAATATATAAACATTATTTAAATTACAAAATTTAAAAGATTAAATTGATATTAGCTTTTAAAAAGTATAGATTGATATTAGTTAATAAACTATATATTTAATCCATTTTCTATTTTAAAAGAATAGTTTGGTATTAGCTATTAATTTATTTTTTATTCATTTATAGTTTAAATAGAATAGATTGATATTAGCTAATAATTTATTTTATCCAATAAAATAAATATAGTATTAGCTAATATCAATCAAAAGAAAGTTTATATCTCTTACCATCTAACTAATTATTTTGCCAACGTTTTAACTTAGGAAAATATTCCTTCATCATCTTTCTTGAGTCCTCTTCTGTCATACCAGGATTGTTACTTGCCATATATGGCACACAAAATTCAATCATTTGATCCATGGTCATATCAGCGGTGTATTCACCATCCTTATAACAATAGATGCAATAATCTTCATTTTTACTTCCATCAGCATTGGTTCCAATTACTTCGCTTTCTACTTCACTAAGTGGCATTCCACAGCTTTGACAATATTTTATATTATCCATTTTAGTTCCTCCTATTTGTTTGATGTTTTGTACATTATTATCTTACAAAACATAACTTGACAACAGTTTGTCATATTACAAATAGATGGATAAATTTTTTTCTAATCTAGTTTTAATTGTTTCACGTACGTGTAAGGGTTCTAGTACTTCTGCATAGCAACCAAAAGATAGAATGTATCCATAAACCCATTCATCTAATGGATAGGCCATGGTAACAATAAAGTTACCATCTTCAGACTTAGCTATCATATTCTCATCAAATTCATCGTATACTCGGTAAGCTATGGATGCATCTAACTTTAGTTTTATTGTAATTTCTACTGCGGAAGAAGAAACAAGTGGCATCGCTAATATGTCTTCTTCGATTATTCTGTCAAACCGTTCATCGGTGATTTCTAGGTTTTTTATACGATTTAACTTAAAGGTCCTAATATCATTTTTTGTAAGACAATATGCTTTTAGATACCAGGTTTTATCTTTAAACCATAACCTTACTGGCTCAACGACACGATTTGTTTTCATCCCGTAGCTGCTATAATATTCAAATTTAATGACCTGTTTTTGTAATATGGCTGTTTTAACTAGATTAAAGGTTTCTTTTTTCGTGTTGCTCCAATCCGTAAAATCAACTTCAATCCAATTCGCCTGTTTTGCACCAAATATATTACTTAATTTCGATAATACTTGGTTATTATCCGGATAACTAGTAGCACTCATTCCTTGTAAAGCAGATAATATATCTTCTTGCTCTGACTTTGTTAAATAGGATTTATTTAATACAAAGTTCTCAAGCAAATGAATTCCGCCACCTTTTCCCTGGCTTGTATAAATCGGTATCCCTGACTGACATAAAACCTCAATATCACGGTAAACCGTTCTTTGTGATACTTCGAAATGTTCTGCTAATTCTTTTGCAGTCACACTATTTTTATTTAATAAAATATAAATAATCTCAAATAATCGATTTACCTGCATATTTCTCCTATACTCTTCTTATATACTTGATTCAAAATCACTAATAACTAAGGTATCGCCTGCTTTTATAATGGTATCACCATTAGGAACTACATTGGATTCATCTTTCCTTTTTATCATAACAGCTAAAGAATTCGTTGATAATTCAATATCCTTTATCTTTTTTCCTGTCCATTCATGGTTTAAATCTATATTAATTTCCTTTAGTTGTAAATTAGTATCATCACGGTAGGTTTCACCACTTAGTATTAAAGTATCACCTAAGTGAATTATTGTATTTCCATTTGGGATAATCGTTTCCCCTTCTCGTCTTATCATAACAACTAGAATACTTGATAATACAGTAATTGCACTGATGGATTGATTAATCCACTCATGTCCTTTCGTGATTTGCATTTTTATTAATTGCATGGAAGCTTCTTCTTGGTAATCATTAAACGTTTTTAATACATTGCTATCATAGTCAACCATCTGTAGTTTTTTAGCCATCATAGGTAACAACGTTCCTTGAATTGCTACGGAAAATAAAGCAACGCTAAAAGCGATATGGTATACATCATTTGTTGTAGATATTTCACTAACGGTTGCTATTACTGCAAAAACAATGGCAGATGCACCACGAAGTCCGGCCCATGATATTAATAACTGTTGATTTAAATTGCATCTAAAAGGACTTAAAATTGAAAACACGGCAACAGGTCTGGCAACAAAAGTTAAAAAGATAGTAATTGCAAGGGATGAAATTAAAATTGCTGGAATCTGATGTGGAAAAGCAAGTAGACCTAATAAAAAGAAGATGATAATTTGTGATAAATTCGTTATACCATCAAAAAAATGTACTAATGTAATCTTATTCTGAATTCTAGTATTACCTAAGATAATACCAGCAAGGTAGGTAGCTAGATAACCATTTCCACCAATCTTTGTTGCTAAGGCATATGCTAATACTGCTATTGCAAATACAAATAAAGTATCAAATCCATCTGTAAAAAAGTTTACTTTTTTTAATATAATACTTGAAACCAAGGCTATTATCACACCAATTAAAACTCCATAAACGATCTGAGCAAATAGCATATAAGTAACGGTATGGATTCCGCCACCTGCCATTAAAGTCATGGCAATGATAGTAAGCATAAATGCAATTGGATCATTACTACCGCTTTCTAGTTCTAAAAGAGAGGATGTTCCAAATTTTAAATTGAGTTTTTTAGATCTAAGTATTGAGAATACCGATGCTGCATCTGTAGAACTTATAACAGCACCTATTAAAAAGCTCTCATATTTATCAAATCCAAGTGCAAAAAAACAAAATAATGCAGTTACAAAGGCTGTAATAATAACTCCAATTGTTGCTAGTAAAACGCTTTTTACTGCAACTGTTTTTGCCATCTTCCAATTTGTTCCAAAACCACCGTAAAATAATATAAAAATTAAGGCAAAAGAACAAATTTGCTCTGCAAACTCATAATTATCAAATGGTATCTTAAAAATACCATCTGATCCAAACAGCATACCCAATGCCATAAAAAGTAAAAGAGAAGGCATACCAAATTTATTTGAGAATTTACTAGCAACTATACATAAGATTACAATAACAGCACCGATTAATAATGTGAAAGCCATCCATTTCCTCCATTTCGTTTATTCTTAATAATACTTTTTCATTTTTCTTATATAATAAAACATTAATCCAAACAAAATTACTATTACAACAGGTAAAAACCAGACTCCTAATGGCAAAGCATTGCTAGCACAAATAAGAATATAAAAAAATATAATTACAATTTCTAATTTCATATAAAGTAACATACTTCGAACTTCTTTCGCAACATCTGCTCTATTATCATCTGTTACTTGTACAGGCAGATTCCACATAGAAGGGAATTTTGTGACAATAGATAATAATCCATATAAAAAAATACTAAACGCTGGTAATGAAATAAGTTCGCCTTTATTGCCTAGGCGATCAACAACACCATTAATGCCATAATGTCCTGGTATTTTATCCGGTATGGTATCCCAAATTATAACCAAATATAAAATCATACTAATCATTAATAGAATCGTAATTAATTCAATTGCTTTTTGTATCTTGGTGTATTTAATTTTCATAAAATTCCCCCTCAAATCGAAATATCTCAAATTTTCGTTTTCCAATTAATTGCTTTTCCAATCTTTTAAATTGTTCAGACGAAAACTTTTGCTTTTTGTCTGAACAGATTGCAATAATTGATCCTATATTTAATATTGGTATTAAATGATTTAATAAAGATACTTGTAAATCCACTGTTTTTTCATTACCATTCCAAGTAACCAAATTTCCATATGGTACGTCTGTAATCACGATATCTGCTTTAAATTTTTGCTTTGATACATTATCTATGTTAAGTATATTATTTACAAAGATATTTGTATGAATAGTTACATTTGGCTTTAGTAATGTCTTTAACTTGTTTGCACTATCAAGAGCCTCTTGGTGGGAAGCTTTTTGATATTCCTGATATAAATTCTCTATACTATTTATTCTACGTTCCATTCCTGATATGGTTAATAATTCGAGATTTTCTTTTGTATGATCGACAGCATCTAGGTTAA